>NZ_JAGIXF010000102.1:0-18517 GCF_021483755.1 Burkholderia sp. WTPI3
CGCCGGCCGGCGAATTCCGGCCCGGCGCGATGCGCGCGTTCCTCGCCGAAGGCTGGCAGGGCGTGAATTACGCGAAGGGCGTGTGGCACCACCCGCTGCTCGCGCTCGACGCGGTCAGCGATTTCGTGATCGTCGATCGCGGCGGCCCGCAGCCGAACTGTGACGAGATCCCGCTCGACGACGCGTGGGCGCTCGAGTTCGAACCGGCCTGCGCGAGCACTGCCTGACGCGCGGCGCGGCCGGCATCGGGTCACGCCGTGGCCGGCGCGCAGCCGCATGCTCGAGAACGTTTCCATACGGGCCCGCGTGTCACGCGGGCCTCGTCACATTGGTCTTGTCCCGAAAACGACACGGCCCGGGCGGCGAGGTGCCGGCCGGGCCGTCGCGCATGCGCGAATGGTGCGGATCAGTGCTTGCGGTGCGGGCAGTTTTCGGTCGTGCAGGAACCGTACATCGCGAGCGAGTGTTCCTGGAGCCGGAAGCCGCGTTCTTTCGCGATCGCTTGCTGGCGGCTTTCGATCTCGGCGTCGAAGAATTCTTCGACGCGACCGCAATCGAGGCACACGAGGTGATCGTGGTGCGAACCTTCGTTCAGTTCGAACACGGCCTTGCCGGATTCGAAGTTGCTGCGCGTGAGCAGGCCCGCCTGCTCGAACTGCGTCAGCACGCGGTAAACCGTGGCGAGCCCGATGTCGAGCTGTTCGTTGAGCAGGTTCCGGTAGACGTCTTCGGCCGTCAGGTGACGCACGGGGCTCTGCTGGAAGATCTCGAGAATCTTGAGGCGCGGTAGGGTGGCCTTTAGCCCGATATTCTTGAGATCCGTCGGATTGGTCATGGCTAGGCATCCCTAGAGTACAATGCAGGGCTTCAATGTTACCGGCTTTTCGCCGTTCCAGAAACACGCGCGGCTCGCGACGCGGGCCAGCACGGTGACGGAAATGATCCCAGAATCTCTTTCGCACTTTCAGAGGAGTCGCATGCGGAGTGCCATCATCGCTGCCGCCGCCGTTGCCGCGCTGGCTGGTTGTTCGTCGTACGACAGCGTGACGCAGCGCATCGCGCAGAGCATCACGCCCTATCGGATCACTGTCGTGCAGGGCAACTTCGTGTCGCAGGAAAAGGCCGCGCAGCTGCAGGCCGGGATGTCGCGCGAGCAGGTCCGCGCGCTGCTCGGCACGCCGCTGCTGACGGACATGTTCCATGCCGATCGCTGGGATTACCTCTTTTACTTCAAGCGCGGCTCGACGGCAGTCGTCCAGCAGCGCGACCTCGTGCTGACATTCTCGGGCGACCGGCTCGCGAGCTGGGCGGGTGCCGAGAACCTGCCTTCCGAGCTCGACCTGCTGGCCGATATCGACGGCGATCGCGGCGGCAAGAAGGCGAAGGCCGCAGCCGCGGCGAAGAGGGCGTCCGAAGCCGCTGCCGCGAGCGCCGCGCAGGCCACCGCTGCCGCGAGCCCGGTTGCCGAGCCGGCATCCGGCGCGGCGGTCGACCAGGACGCGAACGCCCAGGCCGCACGTGCGGCGAACCGCGCGACCAACCAGGTATCGGGGCAGGGGGCGGCCGCACGCCGCTTCACGCCGTCCGCGCAGGTCTCGAGCGGCGCACCGGTGCCGGGCGGCCAGCCGCCGGGCGTGGCGCCGGCGATCCAGCCGCAGTTCCAGTTCCATCGTCCGCCGCAGCCGAACGTGTCGAACGACACGACGCAGCCCGTCGGCCCGCAGGGTTCGGACACGCTGCAGAACCAGCCGCTCACCGCGCCGGCCCAGTAGGCGGCCGGCGTGCGGAAACGGGGCGGCATGCGCCGCCCGCCTTTATACCTGTCGTGTAGAAAGCCATGAAGATTGCGATTGCCGGTGCATCGGGCCGTATGGGCCGGATGCTGATCGAAGCCGTTCTCAACGATTCCGACGCGCAGCTCGTCGGCGCGCTCGACCGCGCCGATTCGCCGTTCCTCGGCCAGGACGCGGGCGCGTTCCTCGGCAAGGAAACCGGGATCAAGCTGACCGACGACCTCGACGCCGTGTTCGCGCAGGCCGACTACCTGATCGACTTCACGCGTCCGGAAGGCACGATCGCGCACGTCGAGGCCGCGCTGCGCCACGACGTGAAGCTCGTGATCGGCACGACCGGCTTCACCGCCGAGCAGAAGGCGGAGCTGCAGGCCGCGGCAGGCAGGATCGGCATCGTGTTCGCGGCGAACATGAGCGTCGGCGTGAACGTCACGCTGAAGCTGCTGGAATTCGCGGCGAAGCATTTCTCGCACGGCTACGACATCGAGATCATCGAGGCGCATCACCGCCACAAGGTCGATGCGCCGTCGGGCACCGCGCTGATGATGGGCGAGGCCGTCGCCGGTGCGCTCGGGCGCTCGCTCGACGAATGTGCGGTGTACGGCCGCCAGGGCGTGACGGGCGAACGCGATCCGTCGACGATCGGCTTTGCGGCGGTGCGCGGCGGCGACATCGTCGGCGATCACACCGTGCTGTTCGCCGGGATCGGCGAGCGGATCGAGATCACGCACAAGTCGTCGAGCCGCGTGTCGTACGCGCAGGGCGCGCTGCGTGCGGTCCGCTTCCTGTCGGCGCGTGGCGCCGGCCTGTTCGACATGCAGGACGTGCTCGGCCTGCGCTGACGCTCACGGGGAAACTCCGATGGCCATTCCCACCGGCGTTGTCCACTACCTCGAAAGCGGCGATGCGATCACGCACGCCGTCGCCTACGTGCTGCTGGCGATGTCCGTCGCCAGCTGGTGCTTCCTCCTCATGAAAGCCTGGCTCCTGGTCCGCGCGAAGCGGCAGGGGCCGCGCGCGCCCGCCGCGTTCTGGCGCGCGCCGTCGCTCGATGCGGGCATCGCCGCGCTCGTCGGCGCCGATCGCGAACGCGTGTTCGTGCCGCTTGCCGAAGCCGCGCGCGACGCGGCCGACGAACACGATCCGGCCGCGCTGGCCGCGCGCGTCGAGCGCAGCGAACGCGTGCTGCGCGCGCTGCGTCACGCGATGCTGCGCTCGCAGCGCCGGCTCGAGTTCGGCCAGGTGCTGCTCGCGTCGATCGGCAGCACCGCGCCGTTCGTCGGACTGCTCGGCACCGTGTGGGGCATCTATCACGCGCTCGGCAGCATCGCCGCGAGCGGGCAGGCGCAGATCGAGAACGTCGCGGGGCCGGTGGGCGAAGCGCTGATCATGACCGCGTTCGGGCTCGTGGTTGCGATTCCCGCGGTGCTCGCGTACAACATCCTCGGGCGGCTCGTGCGACAGCTCGCCGAGGAACTCGACGGCTTCGCGCGCGACCTGCACGTGTTCGTGTGCGCGCAGGGCGCCTGACGCGCGGCCCGGAGGAGCGACCATGGCATTCGGCGGACTGGAGCACCACAAGACGTCCGCGCCGATGGCGGAGATCAACATGACGCCGCTGATCGACGTGATGCTCGTGCTGCTCGTCATCTTCATCATCACCGCGCCGCTGATGACGCATGCGATCCGGCTCGATCTGCCGAAGGTCGCGGCCAGCGTCGCGCGCGATACGCCGCAATCGGTCACGCTGTCGATCGATGACGCCGGCAAGCTGTTCTGGGACGACACGCCCGTCGCGCTCGACGCGCTGCCGGCACGCTTTCGGGCCGCCGCCGCGGGCGCCACGCCGCCGGAGCTGCGGCTGCGCGCGTCGCGCGCGACCCGCTACGACGTGATCGCGCAGGTGATGGGCGCCGCGCAGGCCGCGGGGCTCACGCGCATCGGCTTCGTCACCGACATGCCGCCGGCGGGCACTGCCGCGCCGGCCGCAGCGGGCGCGAAACGCTGACCGGCCGGCCGCCTGCGCGTCCGGTGCAAGCAAGAATGCGTGCCGGCCCGCGAGACGGGCCGTGCCGCCCGCCACGGACGGTATAATCGTCGTTTCCGCCCGGTCGGCAGGGTTTCGCCGGGTAACCTGGAGACCTTCCGGGTTACCCGGCTGATCTCCGGACCATGAGGCAGGCCCGGGAACCGGGAGCCTGCCCGCGCCGCCGGGCTGCCCGATTTCGTCCACTTCCGCGTGCCCGCCCCGTGGCGCGCCGCTTAAAGCCTAGTCCGAACCACACCATGCACGAGAGATACGTACCCGCCGACGTCGAAGCCGCCGCCCAGGGCGACTGGCGCGCAGCCGATGCTTACAAGACGAAGGAAGACTCGCAGAAGCCGAAGTTCTACTGCGTGTCGATGCTGCCGTACCCGTCCGGCAAGCTGCACATGGGTCACGTGCGCAACTACACGATCAACGACGTGATGTACCGCTATCTGCGGATGAACGGCTACAACACGCTGATGCCGATGGGCTGGGACGCGTTCGGGATGCCGGCCGAGAACGCCGCGATGGCGAACGGCGTGCCGCCCGCGAAGTGGACCTACGACAACATCGACTACATGAAGGGCCAGATGCAGTCGATGGGTCTCGCGATCGACTGGTCGCGTGAAATCGCGACGTGCAAGCCCGACTATTACAAGTGGAACCAGTGGCTGTTCCTGAAGATGCTCGAGAAGGGTATCGCTTACAAGAAGACGGGCACCGTGAACTGGGACCCGGTCGACCAGACCGTGCTCGCGAACGAGCAGGTGATCGACGGCCGCGGCTGGCGTTCGGGCGCACTCGTCGAGAAGCGTGAGATCCCGATGTACTACCTGCGTATCACGCAGTACGCGGATGAGCTGCTGAACGACCTCGAAGGCCTCGGCTGGCCCGAGCGCGTGAAGATCATGCAGCAGAACTGGATCGGCAAGAGCTTCGGCGTGAACTTCGGCTTCCCGTACGAAATTGACGGCGAAAAGACGCTGCTGCGCGTGTTCACGACGCGTGCCGACACGATCATGGGCGTCACGTTCTGCGCGATCGCGGCCGAGCATCCGCTCGCCACGCGCCTCGCGCAGGGCAAGCCGGAACTGCAGGCGTTCATCGACGAATGCAAGCGCGGCGGCGTTGCCGAGGCCGACGTCGCGACGATGGAGAAGAAGGGCGTCGCGACGGGCTTCTCGGTGTCGCACCCGCTGACGGGCGAGCCGGTCGAGGTATGGATCGGCAACTACGTGCTGATGAGCTACGGCGAAGGCGCGGTGATGGGCGTGCCGGGCCACGACGAGCGCGATTTCGCGTTCGCGAAGAAATACGGCCTGCCGATCAAGCAGGTGATTTCGAGCGAAGGCCAGGCTTACTCGCTCGATGCATGGCAGGAGTGGTACGGCGACAAGGAAACCGCGGTCTGCGTGAACAGCGGCAAGTACGACGGCCTGCGCCATGCGGATGCGGTCGACGCGGTCGCGGCCGACCTGAAGGCCGGCGGCTTCGGCGACAAGCAGGTCACGTGGCGCCTGCGCGACTGGGGCGTCTCGCGCCAGCGCTACTGGGGCACGCCGATCCCGATCATCCACTGCCCGTCGTGCGGCGACGTGCCGGTGCCGGAGCAGGACCTGCCGGTCGTGCTGCCGGAAGACCTCGTGCCGGACGGCTCGGGCAACCCGCTCGCGAAGTCCGAAGCGTTCCTGAACTGCGCGTGCCCGAAGTGCGGCGCGGCCGCGAAGCGCGAAACCGACACGATGGACACCTTCGTCGATTCGTCGTGGTACTTCTCGCGCTACACGGCACCGGACGCCGACACGATGGTTGACGCGCGCACCGACTACTGGATGCCGATGGATCAGTACATCGGCGGCATCGAGCACGCGATCCTGCACCTGCTGTATTCGCGCTTCTGGACCAAGGTGATGCGCGACCTCGGCCTCGTGAAGTTCGGCGAGCCGGCAAAGAACCTGCTCACGCAGGGGATGGTGCTCAACGAGACGTACTATCGCGAAGACGCAGCGGGCAAGAAGACCTGGTACAACCCGGCCGACGTGACGGTCACGCACGACGACAAGGGGCGCCCGGTCGGCGCGACGCTGAACTCGGACGGCCAGCCGGTCGTGCTCGGCGGCATCGAGAAGATGTCGAAGTCGAAGAACAACGGTGTCGATCCGCAGGTGCTGATCGACCAGTACGGCGCCGATACCGCGCGCCTGTTCACGATGTTCGCCGCGCCGCCCGAGCAGCAGCTCGAGTGGTCGGGTGCGGGCGTCGAAGGCGCGAGCCGCTTCCTGCGCCGCGTGTGGAGCTTCGGCGCGGGCAATCGTGAGGCGCTCGCCGTGCGCGCCGGTTTCGACGCGGCGGCGCTCGGCGACGCCGACAAGGCGCTGCGCCGCGAGATCTACAGCGTGCTGAAGCAGGCCGATTTCGACTACCAGCGTCTGCAGTACAACACGGTCGTGTCGGCCGCGATGAAGATGCTGAACGCGATCGACGGCGCGAAGGGCGCGACGCCCGCCGTGCTGCGCGAGACGTACGGCGTACTGCTGCGCGTGCTGTACCCTGTCGTGCCGCACGTCACGTTCGAGCTGTGGAAGGCGCTCGGCTACGCGGACGAATTCGGCCCGCTGCTCGACGCACCTTGGCCGAAGGTCGACGAAGCCGCGCTCGAGCAGGCCGAGATCGAACTCGTGCTGCAGGTGAACGGCAAGGTGCGCGGCGCGCTGAAGGTCGCGAAGGACGCGAGCCGCGAGGCGATCGAAGCCGCGGCGGTGGCCGACGAAGCGTTCGCGAAGTTCAGCGACGGCAAGCCGGCGAAGAAGATCGTCGTCGTGCCGGGCCGCCTCGTGAACATCGTCGTCTGACGGCCGCCGGCCGTCGGGCGTACACAGAAGGAGCGAAGGTGATCCGCAGATCGTTTTTGGTGCTCGTCGGCAGCGCGGTCGCGCTGTCGGCATGCGGCTTCCAGTTGCGCGGCCAGCAGGACTACGCGTTCAAGCGGCTGCTGATCGCCGGCGCGCCGGCGGCCGTCGGTGCGCGGCTCACGCGCCTCGTCGAGGCAGGCAGCGACACGAAGATCGTCAAGTCGGCGGACGACGCCGACGCCGTGCTGCGCATGTGGGAGTCGCGCGGGCAGAACACGCTGACACTCAACAAGTACGGTTCCGCGCAGGAATATGCGCTGTACTACACGCTGAACTACACGCTGACGAGCAAGGACGGCACCGTGCTGATCCCCGCGAGCGCGATCGCGCTGAACCGCGCGATGACGTACAGCGACCAGTACACGAACGCGAAGGCGCAGGAAGCCGACATCCTGTACGCGGACATGCAGAACGATGCCGTCGACCAGCTGATGCGGCGTCTCGCGATCGTCCACTCGCTGACGCCGGCGCCGCAGGACGTGGTGCCGGGCGTGGCGCCGGGCGCGCCGCTGCCGCCGCCGCCGCTCTGATCGCCGGCGCACGTACCGATGCAATTGCGACTTGATGCGCTGGAGCCGCACCTCGCGAAGGGGATGGCCGGGCTCTACACCGTGTATGGCGACGAGCCGCTGCTCGCGCAGGAAGCGTGCGACCGCATTCGTGCGGCCGCGCGCGCGGCCGGCTTCACCGAGCGTTCGGTGCATACGGTCGAGCGCGGCTTCGACTGGAGCGTGCTGCTGGGCGCGACCCAGGCGATGTCGCTGTTCGGCGAGCGTCAGCTGATCGAGCTGCGCATTCCGTCGGGCAAGCCGGGCAAGGAAGGCGCCGATGCGCTGAAGACGCTCGCGGCGACGCCCAACCCCGACGCGCTGATGCTCGTCACGTTGCCGCGGCTCGACGCGGCAACGCAGAAATCCGCCTGGTTTACCGCGCTGCAGAACGGCGGCGTCGCGCTGAAGATCGATCCCGTCGAGCGCGCGCAACTGCCGAACTGGATCGGCCAGCGTCTGTCGATGCAGGGCCAGCGCGTCGCCCTCGGCGACGACGGCCGGCGCGCGCTGCAGTTCATCGCGGAGCGCGTCGAGGGCAACCTGCTCGCCGCGCACCAGGAAATCCAGAAGCTCGGGCTGCTGTATCCGCAGGGCGTGCTGGCGTTCGAACAGGTGCACGACGCGGTGCTGAACGTCGCGCGCTACGACGTCTTCAAGCTGAACGAAGCGATGCTCGCCGGCGACGCCGCACGGCTCGCGCGGATGATCGACGGGCTGAAAGGCGAGGGCGAGGCGATCGTGCTCGTGATGTGGGCCGTCGTCGAGGAGTTGCGCACGCTGCTGCGGATCAAGCGCGGCGCGACGGCCGGCAAGCCGCTGGCCACGCTGCTGCGCGAGAACCGCGTGTGGGGTCCGCGCGAGCGGTTGATCGCCCCCGCGCTGAACCGCGTGTCGGAAGGCGTGCTCGAGAAGGCGCTCGCGTTCGCCGCGAAGCTCGACCGGCAGGTCAAGGGGCTGTCGGCCATCGCGCCGGGCCGCCGCACGCAGGACGATCCGCCGCCCGATCCGTGGGACGGCCTGTTCCAGCTCGCGATGACGGTGGCCGGCGAGCGCGGCGAGCGACCGCCGACCGCGGGTCGCGTGCGGCGTTAAGCCTCGTCGAGGGCCTTCAGCGCCTGCATCGCAACCCGCTTACAATATTTCGATGGCCGGTGCGGCCCTTTCTGCTGCCGCGCTGCACGCTTTCCCCGAATTCACGCCGCGCCAAGCGGCTCGCTTCTCGAGTCACACGATGGATATCGACCAGTACATGACGGACCTGGGCCGCCGTGCCCGGCACGCTTCCCGCGCCATGGCGCGCGCCAGCACGGCCGCGAAGAATGCGGCGCTCGACGCCGTGGCCCGCGCGATCGAGCGCGATGCGCAGGCACTGAAGGATGCGAATGCACGCGACGTCGCCCGTGCGCGTGAAAAGGGGCTCGATGCGGCGTTCATCGATCGCCTCACGCTGTCGGACAAGGCGCTGAACACGATGGTCGAAGGTTTGCGCCAGGTCGCATCGCTGGCTGATCCGATCGGCGAGATCGGCAACCTCAAGTACCGCCCGAGCGGGATCCAGGTCGGCCAGATGCGCGTGCCGCTCGGCGTGATCGGCATCATCTACGAGTCGCGCCCGAACGTGACGATCGACGCGGCCGCGCTGTGCCTGAAGTCGGGCAACGCAACGATCCTGCGCGGCGGCTCCGAAGCGCTCGAGTCGAACGCTGCGCTCGCGAAGCTGATCGGCGAAGGGCTCGAAGCGGCGGGCTTGCCGCAGGACGCGGTGCAGGTCGTCGCGACCGCCGATCGCGCGGCGGTCGGCAAGCTGATCACGATGACCGAATACGTCGACGTGATCGTGCCGCGTGGCGGCAAGAGCCTGATCGAGCGCCTGATCAACGAGGCGCGCGTGCCGATGATCAAGCACCTCGACGGTATCTGCCACGTGTATGTCGACGATCGCGCCGATCTCGCGAAGGCGCTGACGGTGTGCGACAACGCGAAGACGCATCGCTACGGCACCTGCAACACGATGGAGACGCTGCTCGTTTCGAGCGGCATCGCGGCGACGTTGCTGCCGCCGCTCGGCAAGCTGTATCGCGACAAGCAGGTCGAACTGCGTGTCGATGCGGCCGCGCGCGCGGTGCTCGCCGAGGCCGGCGTCGGCCCGCTCGTCGATGCGACCGAAGAAGACTGGCACACCGAATATCTCGCGCCGGTGCTCGCGATCAAGGTCGTCGACGGCCTCGACGCGGCGATCGAGCACATCAACCATTACGGTTCGCACCATACGGATGCGATCGTCACCGAGGATCACGACCGCGCGATGCGCTTCCTGCGCGAAGTCGATTCGGCGAGCGTGATGGTCAACGCGTCGACACGCTTCGCGGACGGCTTCGAATTCGGCCTCGGCGCGGAAATCGGCATTTCGAACGACAAGCTCCACGCACGCGGCCCCGTCGGCCTGGAAGGGCTCACGTCGCTGAAGTACGTCGTGCTCGGGCACGGCGAAGGCCGCCAGTAACCGTAAAGCGAGGCGCACAACCGATGGCAATGCTCTGGGTCAAGACGTTCCATATCGTTCTGATCGCCGCGTGGTTCGCGGGGCTGTTCTACCTGCCGCGCATCTACGTGAATCTCGCGATGGAAACCGATCCGGCCGCGGTGCGGCGTTTGCTGCTGATGGCGCGCAAGCTGTTTCGCTTCATGACGTTCATCGCAGTGCCGGCGCTGGCATGCGGGTTGTGGCTCTGGCTCGCGATCGGCATTGGCCAGGGGCAGGGCTGGATTCACGCGAAGGTGACGGTGGTGCTGCTGCTCGTGATCTACCACGCGTATTGCGGACACTTGCTGCGGGTGTTCGAGCGCGGCGAGAACCGTCGCACCGACAAGTGGTATCGCGTGTTCAACGAGCTGCCGGTACTCGGCATGCTTGCCGCGGTCGCGCTGGTCGTGATCAAGCCGTTCTGATCGCGCTGCACGGCAGCGCTGGCGATCGATACGCAACAATGGCGCCCCGCGGGGCGCCATTTTTCATGCGCGCGTCGGGCGCGTTCATTCCTTCGTCGGGTCGTCGATCCGGCGGCGCGTGATCGCTTCCTTCGCGCGGCCGACCCGCTCCATCAGCGCCGGCCCGCGCGACAGCGCGACGCCGACCGCGAGGATGTCGCCGATCGCGAGATGCGACATCCGCGACGTCATCGGCGAGAACACGTCGGTTTCCTCGGCGACGTTCGACGCGAGGCTCACCGTCGCGAGCTTCGCGAGCGGCGAATGGCTTTGCGTGATCGCGACGACCTTCGCGCCGCACGCGAGCGCGGAGCGCGCGGCATCGACGATGTCGCGCGTGCGGCCGGTGTTCGAGATCGCGACGACGACGTCGTGCGGCCCGAGCAGCGCCGACGACATCGAGAACGTGTGCGGGTCCGAGTACGCGACGCTCGGCACACCAAGCCGGAAAAACTTGTGCTGGATGTCCTGCGCGGCGATGCCCGAGCCGCCGGCACCATAGAACTCGATGCGCGACGCGTTCGACAGCAGCGAGATCGCGTCGGCGACGCTGCCGGCCGACAGGCTGTTGCGCACCTCGATCAGCGCGCCGATCGTGCGGTCGAACACCTTGCCGATGATGCCGGGCGCCGGTTCGTCGGGCTCGACGTCGCGATACACCGACGACACGCCGGGCGCGACGCTCTGCGCGAGCCGGATCTTGAATTCGCGAAAGCCGCTGCAGCCGAGCGCCTGGCAAAAGCGCGCGATGGTCGGCTGGCTGACGCCCGCGCGGGTCGAAAGCTCGGTCATCGCGAGGTCGAGCACCTCGCGCGGTGCGGCGAGGATGTAGTCGGCGAGCTTGCGCTCGGACGGGCGCAGCTCGGCGCGGATCGCTTCAATGCGAGGCAGCATGGGGCGGCAGATGAAAATCGGGTTCGGATGAGCGAGTGTATCGCAATCGAATTGTAGAAAATCTACAAGAAAATGCTAGCTCTTTCGTCGGTCTTTCTCGGGCTGCTCGATGAGGCGAATTAGGGTTTTCACTAGTTAAAGCCTTGCTGGTGGCGGGAATAAGGGTTGCGTGTATATCGATCCGCATTGCGCGCGTGTAGTTTTTCTACTAGACTTGCTTCGTTCGTTCGACGCACTCGATCGTCCCCACGATTCCAACCGCCGGTGTCGTCCGGCATACAGGAGCGCCCAGCATGACGTCGCTGCACCCCACTCTGGCGAAAGTCACCGACCGCGTGATCGCCCGCAGCCAATCGACCCGTTCCGCCTATCTGCAGCGCATCGCCGGCGCGCAAGGCAAGTTCCCGGCCCGCGGCGCGCTGTCGTGCGCGAACCTCGCCCACGGCTTCGCGGGTCTCGAGGGCAGCGACAAGTTCCAGATCAAGGCGATCCGCGAGCCGAACATCGGCATCGTGTCCTCGTACAACGAGATGCTGTCCGCGCACGCGCCGTACAAGGGTTTCCCCGACATCATCAAGGCCGCCGCGCGCGAGAACGGCGGCGTCGCGCAGTTCGCCGGCGGTGTGCCGGCGATGTGCGACGGCGTCACGCAGGGCAACCCCGGGATGGAGTTGTCGCTGTTCTCGCGCGAGGCGATCGCGATGGGCACGGCGATCGCGCTCACGCACAACATGTTCGACGCGGCGCTCTGCCTCGGCATCTGCGACAAGATCGTGCCGGGCCTGCTGATCGGCGCGCTGCAGTTCGGCCACCTGCCGACTATCTTCGTGCCGGCCGGCCCGATGACGAGCGGCCTGTCGAACGACGACAAGGCGAAGATCCGCCAGCAGTTCGCGACCGGCCAGGTGGGCCGCGACGCGCTGCTCGAAGCCGAATCGGCTGCGTATCACGGCCACGGCACCTGCACCTTCTACGGCACCGCGAATAGCAACCAGATGCTGATGGAGCTGATGGGCCTGCACCTGCCGGGCTCGGCGTTCGTTCATCCGCACACGCCGCTGCGTACCGCGCTGACGGCCGAGGCTGCGCGCCGCGTGCTCGATCTGACGGTGGAGCGCGGCCAGTACACGCCGATCGGCCACGTGATCGACGAGAAGGCGATCGTCAACGGGATCGTCGCGCTGCTCGCGACGGGGGGCTCGACCAACCACACGCTGCACCTCGTCGCGATTGCGCGCGCGGCCGGCATCCTGATCGACTGGAACGATTTCGACGAGCTGTCGGCCGCCGTGCCGCTGCTCGCGAAGATCTACCCGAACGGCAAGGCCGACGTGAACCACTTCCACGCGGCGGGCGGCGTCGCGTTCCTGGTGCGCAACCTGCTCGAAGGCGGGCTGTTGCACGAAGACGTGACGACGGTCGCGGGCAAGGGGTTGTCGCACTACACGAAGGAGCCGAAGCTGATCGACGGCAAGCTGACGTGGGTCGACGGCACGGCCGAAAGCCACGACACGAAGGTGCTGCGCGGCATTCGCGAGCCGTTCCAGCCGGACGGCGGCCTGCGCCTGATGCAGGGCCGGCTCGGCCGCGGCGTGATCAAGATTTCGGCGGTCGCGCCCGAGCACCGCAAGGTGACGGCGCCCGCGATCGTGTTCGATTCGCAGGAAGCCGTGCAGGAAGCGTTCGATCGCGGCGAACTGAAGCGCGACTTCGTCGCGGTCGTGCGTTTCCAGGGCGCGCGCGCGAACGGGATGCCCGAGCTGCACCGTTTGACGCCGCTGCTCGGCGTGCTGCAGGATCAGGGCTTCCATGTCGCGCTCGTCACCGACGGCCGCATGTCGGGCGCGTCGGGCAAGGTGCCGGCGGTGATCCACGTGTCGCCGGAAGCGCTGCTGGCCGGCCCGCTCGGCAAGGTGAAGACGGGTGACACGCTCGTGATCGACGCGGACGCGGGCGTTCTCGACATCGAGATCGACGCAGCCGAATGGCAGGCGCGCCCGGTCGCGCAGCCGCTGCACCAGGCCGACAACGAGACGGGTTTCGGGCGCGAACTGTTCGGTGTGTTCCGCGCGGCTGCCGCGCCGGCCGAGCAGGGCGCATCGGTTTTCGGGACGCTGGTCGGCGAAACGGCCGTCCACGTCGCCGCGTGAATTTCAAGGAGCCAAATCAATGAAGACGATTGCGGAAATCGTGAAGCTGGGCCCGGTCATTCCGGTGCTCGCATTCGACTCGGTCGAGCAGGGCGAACACGTGTCGCGCGCGTTGCACGCGGGCGGCGTCAAGGTGCTCGAGATCACGCTGCGCACGCCGGCGGGCCTCGAGGCGATCCAGCGCGCGAGCCAGCTCGCGGACGATATCGTCGTCGGCGTCGGCACGATCACGAAGCCCGAGCACTGCGCGCAGGCGAAGCGCGCGGGTGCGAAGTTCGGCGTGTCGCCGGGCCTGACGAAGGATCTGCATCTCGCGTCGCTCGACGCGGACCTGCCGCTGCTGCCGGGCGTGATGACGCCGAGCGACATCATCCAGGCACTCGAATTCGGCTACGAGATCGTCAAGTTCTTCCCCGCGCAGCAAGCCGGCGGCGTGCCGATGCTGCAGGCGTTCCACGGCCCGTTCCCGGCGCTGAAGTTCTGCCCGACGGGCGGTATCACGGTCGAGAGCGCGCCGAATTTCCTGAAGCTGCCGAACGTCGTGTGCGTCGGCGGCTCGTGGCTCACGCCGAAGGCAGCGCTCGCGGCGCAGGACTGGGCCGAAGTCACGCGTCTCGCGCAAGCCGCGAGCCAGCTCCCCCGGTAAGACTTGTACGAAATGATGATTTAACCCTCGGTAAGCAGGCGCTTAGTGCTTGTTTTACCGAGGGTTTTTGCTGATGGAACCGGTTCTATCCGCGGACCGTAAAGATAAGTAAAATTCAGCGTCCTCGCGGGGTGGGTACCCCCCGTGTTTCGGAGACCTGCATAGCCGGGCATACTCGCTACAACTCGCCCGGTTCGAACAATCCAAGGAGGAGTGCCACATGGGGGCTGTCCAAGGCAGCATGCTGCTCGTATTCACGCTGATCGCGATCGCCGCGCTGATCCTGATGATCGCGCGTTTCAAGATCTACCCGTTCCTGGTGCTGATCATCGTTTCGCTTGGCCTGGGTCTCGCCGTCGGCATGCCGATGGACAAGATCGTCAAGTCGTTCGAAGCGGGCACGGGCGGCACGCTCGGCCACATTGCGATCGTCGTCGGCCTCGGCACAATGCTCGGCAAGATGATGGCCGAATCGGGCGGGGCCGAGCGGATCGCGACCACGCTGATCGACTGGTTCGGTGAGAAGAACATTCATTGGGCGATGATGTTCGTCGCGATCATCGTCGGTCTGCCGGTGTTCTTCGAAGTCGGCTTCGTGCTGCTGATCCCGATCGCATTCAACGTCGCGAAGCGCACCGGCAAATCGCTGCTCGTCGTCGGCCTGCCGATGGTGGCCGGCCTGTCGGTCGTGCACGGGCTGATTCCGCCGCACCCGGCTGCGCTGCTGGCCGTTCAGCAATACGGCGCCGACATCGGCAAGACGATCGCGTTCGGCCTGATCGTCGGCGTGCCGACCGCGATCATCGCGGGTCCGCTGTTCGCGCTGACGATCTCGAGGTTCGTGAAGCTGCCGGAAAACAACCCGCTCGCGTCGCAGTTCGTCGACACGCACTCGAACGGCCGCACGCGCGAGCTGCCGGGTTTCGGCATCACGCTGTTCACGATCCTGCTGCCCGTCGTGCTGATGCTGGTTGGCAGCTGGGCCGACCTGGTGTTCGCGCCGAAGTCGCTGCCGAACAACCTGCTGCGCTTTGCCGGCAACTCCGACGTCGCGCTGCTGATCGCCGTGCTGGTGAGCTTCTTCACGTTCGGCAAGCTGCAGGGCTTCAACCGCGACCAGATCCAGAAGTTCTGCGGCGAGTGTCTGGCGCCGATCGCCGGCATCACGCTGATCGTCGGCGCGGGCGGCGGCTTCGGCGGCGTCCTGCGCGACAGCGGGATTTCGCAGCAGATCGTCGAGACCGCGAAGCACGCGCACCTGTCGCCGCTGCTGCTCGGCTGGTTCGTCGCGGCGCTGATGCGTCTCGCAACGGGTTCGGCAACGGTCGCGATGACGACGGCCTGCGGCATCGTCGCACCGATCGCCGCGGCGGCCGGCACGACGGTCAGCCCGGAACTGCTGGTGCTCGCCACCGGTTCGGGTTCGCTGATCTTCTCGCACGTGAACGACGGCGGCTTCTGGCTGATCAAGGAATACTTCGGGATGACGGTCGGTCAGACGTTCAAGACCTGGTCGCTGCTCGAAACCATCATCTCGGTGCTCGGTCTCAGTTTCACGTTGCTGCTGAGCATGGTTCTGTAACAAGGGGTAGTCAATGATTCTGATCGCAATGGGCGTGTCGGGCGCGGGCAAGTCGCGAATCGGCGAAATGCTGGCGGAGCGTCTGTCGTGCAGCTATACCGACGGCGACGCGTTTCACAGCGCGGCGAACAAGGAAAAGATGCACCACGGCATTCCGCTGACCGACGACGACCGCTGGCCGTGGCTGCGCACGATCCGCGCGGCCATCGAGGAAAAGCAGCATGCCGGCGAGACGGCCGTGTTCACGTGCTCGTCGCTGAAGCGTTCGTACCGCGACGTGCTGCGCGGCACCGACACCGACGTGCGGTTCGTGTACCTGAAGGGTTCGTTCGAGGTGTTGCACGAGCGCCTGAAGACCCGCACCGGCCATTTCTTCGATCCGTCGCTGCTGAAAAGCCAGCTCGACACGCTCGAGGAACCGGGCGAGGACGAAGCGATCGTGGTCGGCATCGAGCTGACGCCCGAACAGATCGTCGACGAGGTCATGGTGAAGATCGGCCTCGCGCAGCAGCACTGAGCGCAGTTCGCGGCAATCGTGATGCAGTAGTGACAAAGGCGCCCGTCCGGGCGCCTTTGTCGTTTCCGACCTCGCGAGCGCTCAGGCAGTGCGCGCGTGCTGTGCGATGCCGGCGAGCAGCACGTCGAGCATCGTGTCGTGCACGGCGGCCGGATCGAGCTGCGCATACAGCGGCGCGGCCGACTTGACGAGCGGGTACCCGGCGTCGGACAGCGCGTGCATCTCCGCGAGCTCGACGTCGTTCGCCGGCCGCGTGAGGCCGCCGGCCTCGGCGGCGGCGAGCCCGATCACGCTCGCATACCAGCCGACGCATACCGACGGCAGCGCCGCGCGCGCAATGCCGGCGTCGACCAGCGCGCGATGCACGGCCTCGATGTGAGCGAGATCGGCCGGGCCGGTGCTCATGTGACGCTGCAGCAGCGTGAACGCGGCCGGATGGCGCAGCGCGAGCGCGCGGTACTGGCGCGCGAGATCGCGCAGCCGCTCGCGCCACGGCAACGTGTCGTCGACCGGCACGAGCGAGCGCGACAGCGCGTTCGCGATCGCGCGGCTCAGGCCGTCCTTCGACTTGAAGTGATACAGCACGCTCATCGGGTCGCAGCCGACCGACTGTGCGAGCTTGCGCACGCTGAAGGCGGCTTCGCCGACTTCTTCGAGCAGCGCGAGCGCGGCCGCGACGATCGCGTCCTTGTCGAGGCCGCGCGGGCCTTGAGCGGGTTTGTCTTTCATGGGAAAGGCGAGGCGGGTGGCTGTAATCTTGACGAAAGCGTATTCTACGCTGTAGAATTATTTCTGCGGTGTAGAAATTGGGTGTCCCGGCACCTCTCAATGCGTGCTTTGCACGGTCCGGGATCCAGGCAGACACGAGCGTGCCTGCCGTCAACACGGGCCATCGCGCCCTTTATCTCGTTGACACCCAAGTGGAACCGGCTGCCCCACCCGCGAAGCCTCAAGGCTCTTCGACAGGCGGCCCAAGACCATGCAAGTGCAATCATGACTTCCAATCACAAGCCCCTGATCCGGGGCGAATCGCGTTTCGACCAGACGCAGCTGAATATCGAGAAAGACAACTGGAACTGGTGCGATCCGTCGCGCTACGACGGCGGTCGTCCGGCCAACTGGTACGAGGCGTCGCTGTCGCACCATGAAAACAGCGCGCCGCTCGCGCATGACGCCGTGTGCGACGTGCTCGTGATCGGCGCCGGGTTGCTCGGCGCATCGGCCGCGCTGCACCTCGCGGAAGCGGGCGTCGACACGATCCTGGTCGACAAGCACCACGTCGGATCGGCCGCGTCGGGCCGCAACGGCGGCCAGCTCACGCCGGGCCTCGCGCGCTGGGAAGCGGCCGACATGATCGACCACCTGTCGCACGACGACGCAAGGCGGCTGTGGCGCTTCGCATCGGCCGAGTCGATGGATCTGATCGATGCGATCGGCGCACGTTACGCGCTCGATCTCGACCGCCGCCGCGGCCACGTGACGGCGGCGGTCCACCCGGGCCACATGAGCGCGCTGCTCGACGGCGCGGACGCGCGCCGCCATCTCGGCGACGCCGGCGTGACGCTCGTCGGCCGCCATCAACTGCACGACGAATATGTGCGCTCCGGGCTGTACCACGGCGCGGCAATCGACGCGCTCGGCGGGCAGCTCCATCCGCTCGCGCTGGTGCGCGGCCTCGCGCACGGCTTCCGGCTGAACGGGGGCGCGCTATACGAAGGCACCGAGGTGCTCGAGCTCGACGAAACCCCCGCAGGCGTGGTCGCGACGACGCCGCGCGGCACGATCATCGCCCGTAAGGGCGTCGTGCTCGCGCTGCACAACACGACGTTCCGGCTGCTCGACGACGGCGCCGCGACGACCGTGCCGTTCTTCACGTACGTGAGCGTGACGGCGCCGCTCGACGTCGACGTGGCGACGCTGATGCCGGCCGGCATGCCGGTGTACGACACGCAGTTCCAGATCGACTACTACCGGCCGGTGCGCGGCAACCGCCTGCTGTTCGGCGGGCAGGGCACCGGCACGTGCTGGACCCAGCCCGACGTCAACGCGTACCTGCTGACGCGGCTGAACACGGTGTTTCCGCAGCACGACGGCCGCTTCGCGCTCGACTACTGCTGGAGCGGCGTCAGCGACTTTACGCTGAACGGCGCGACCGACAGCCGCAAGACCGACGGCCGCGTGCCGATGTACATGGTGCAGGGCTGGAGCGGGCACGGCGTCGCCCAGACGGTGCGGATCGGCAAGGCGATCTGCGACGATTTCGTCGGACGCAACGACGACTTCTCGATGCTGACCGGCATCGACCATCGCGAGATTCCGCTCGGCCGGCAACTGTCGCCGATCGCGATTCCGGCCGCGAAGGCGGCGATGAGCGTGATGAGCGCGCTCAATCCGGGGCGGATGATCTCGTTCTGACCGGACTGCGACAGGCAACAAAAAGCCCGATGCGATCGCT
>NZ_JAGIXF010000103.1:0-18121 GCF_021483755.1 Burkholderia sp. WTPI3
GAATCCGCGCCGGACACGAAGACGCCGCGCGCGTCTTCGCCGGCGGTGCGGATGACGGTCGCCGCATCGGTCGCGATGCGCGCGCCCGCGCCGGTCGACGACAGCCCGTCGGCGCCGTTGCCGGTCGTGCCGATCTGCGTACCCGACAACACGATCGTCGAATGGGTGCCGAGGTTGTCGATGCCCGTGCCGGAGCCGCCGACCGCGATCGACGTCGCGCCGGCCGCGATTCCGCCATCCGACACGCTCGAGTCGATCAGCACGCCGTCGGCGCTGCCGTTCGCGACGACGGTGCCCGCGCCCGACAGCGCGACCGATGCGCCCGCGCCGGTCAGGTGCACGCCCGCGACGCCGTCGTCCGCTTCGATCGTGCCCGCGTTGATCAGCGTCGCCGACGCACCCTGCACAAGCGCGCCGGTGCCGTCCGATACGCGAATCGTCGATCCGTTGTTCACCGTGCCGAGCGCGCCGACCACGACGCCCGTCGATCCGGCGCCGGTCAACAGTACCGTGTTGCGGTTTTCGAGCGTGCCGAGATTCTGCGCGACGAAGCCCGTCACGCCGGCCGTCGACGACGTGACCGCCGCATCGTTGGTCAGCATCGTCGCCACGGGCGCGTCGACGTTCGCGCCGGTGAGGTCGTGCGCCTGGCCGTCGACGACGCCCGCGATCGCGCCGCCCGCATTCAGGTTGATCGTCGCGCCCGCGTCGATCGTGCCCCGCGCGCCGCCTTCGAGCGACACCGCGATGCCGTTCGCGCCGTTGACGTTGTAGACGGCGTCGCCGGTCGCGAGCGTGGTGCCGGCGCCCGTCGCCAGTACGCCGCGTGCGCGCTGGCCGTTCACGTCTGTCGTCAGCGTGCCGGCTGTCGACGAGCCCGTATAGGCGGCGCCGCCCGCGATCCGGAACAGCGTCGAGTCGTCGGTATCGACGCTCAGGCGCTGCGCGGCGACGTTGATGTTCGAGCCAGCGCCATACGCGTAGAAGCCGATCTGGTTCGTGCCGGACATGAAATGGGGCACCGCGTTCGCGCCGACGTCGATCGTCGCGCCCGAGCGCGCATGGACGCCGATCGCGCCGTTCCCCGTCAGGTTGAGTGTGCCGTCGAGCGTGGCCTTGGCGAGCGGCCCTTCGGCCCACACGCCGTAGTTGCGCATGTCCGATGCCGGGTCGAGCGCGCCGGCGACGTTGATCGTGCCGGTCGACGTCGCTGCCGTCGCGGTCGTGCCGGTGCCGACCACCATGATGCCGATGCCGTTGACGCCGCTCAGCGTAATCGTGCCGGTGTTCGTCACGGTCGCCGCGGTGTTCGCCGCGAGCATGCCGGCGTTCGCGAGCGGCGTGCCGGTCGCCGCGCCGTTCACGGCGATCGAGCCCGCGTTGAGCAGCGTGCCCGACGACGAGCCGATGCTCGCCATTCCCGCGCCGTTTTGCGTTTGCGAGCCGATGACGATCGTGCCGAGGTTGCTCGCGGTGCCCGATGCGCCGAGCAGGATGCCGTATCCGTGCGCGGACAGCGCGACGTCACTCGCGGCGGCGGCGGGATCGTACTGGGCCGCGCGACCGAGGTAGATCGTGCCGCCGGCCTCGTTCGTGAAGTTGCCGCCGGCCGCGAAGCCGCCGATCACCTGGCTGTCGAGCGTCGTCGCGTTGACGCCGACGTTGATCGTGCCCGCGTTCGATGCGCTCGCGCCGCTCGTCACGGCCACCGCGTAGTTCTGCAGGTCCGGCTGGTTGCCGTCGAGCGTCCACGCGCCGACGTTCATCACGCCGTTGTTCACGAACGTGGTGCCCGCGCCGCTCGCGTACACACCGTTGCCTTCCGTGTACGCATGGAAGCCGAAGTTGTCGGGCGGTGTGCTGCTGCCGGTGTCGACGTTGTCGCCCGACGCGTATCCGGACGAAATCACGCCGTTGTTGACGCCGCTCGCGCCGCTCAGCAGGCGCACCAGCGTGAAGTCGCCCGACAGGCGGCCGTCGTTGATGAAGTGTGCACCGTTTTCCGCGAGGACGGCCGAACTGGATGCGATCGTGTTGGTGCCGCGGAAGTCGATCTGGCCGTCCTTGTCGATATGCAGCGTCGCGTTCGCGCCGGTGCCGTGCATCACCGACAGGTGATCGATCGGAAGCGCGTTCTCGTCGCCGGCCGATACGTTGTTCGCGTACTGGAAAGTTTCCTGCGTGAACGTGACGGCCTGGCCGAACGCGGTGTCGTAGGCGGTCTGCGAGCCGAGCGCGCCGCTCTGGACCGAGCGTACGAGGAAGTTGTTGTACGCGGCGAGCGATGCGGCGTCGGTGACGGTCCACGTGCTGCCGTCGAACGCGGTGAAGGTGCCTGCATAGGCCGGCACGTCGAGCTGCAGGTTGCCGACGGGGCCGCCGCTCGCGAGATAGTCGCCGGTGCCCATCCAGATCTGGTTGCGCGAGTTCCAGTTGACGACGCTGGGTGCCGAGCCGGTGCCGTCCGCGAAGGTCAGGTCCGTCTGCTTCGGCGCGATCGAGATCGCGTTGCCGGGCGCGTCGGGCGCGTTCGCCGGATTGCCGATCGATACGTTCAGCGTGCCGCCGGAGCTCTCGACGGTGCCGATGCGCGTGTTCACGTACTGGTTGCCGTTCACGTCGTGGTAGACGGGCACGTTGGTGGAGCCGACCGTCGACGCGGTGAACGCGGACGAGTCGTAGGTCGCGACCGACGTATGGGTGCCCGTGATCGAGTCGGGCGTGCTGATGCTCTGCGTCTTGCCGCCGAGCGACAGCAGTGCCTGGTTCGGGGCGCCCGACACCATCGACGTGCTGCCGAGCGGCGCGAGCGTATAGCCCGGGTCGCCGCCGGTGCCCGTCCAGGCACCCGTCACGCCGACGGTATCGCCGCCCGACACCGTCGTGGCGCCGACCAGGTTGCTGTTCACGGTCGGGCTGAAGCTGCCGAGTGCGCAACTGCCGCCGCTTGCGACCGCCGAATTGTCGCCGCAGGTCGACGCGTACGCGGAGCCTGCCGACAGTGCAGCCAGCGCGGCCCCGAGCGCGGCCAGGCGCAGCGGCGAGCGGTGGAGCGCCGCGCGGCCGGCGCCGCGACATGCGCCGGATGTGCTGCCCGAACGCTTGCCGCGCGCCCGTGCGGTTTCCCCAACCGCAATCCAGCAGCCGGCGGTTTCGCTCCATATCGATCGAAATGAGTGATTCACGACATACCCCTCTTTCTTTTTTTGAAGTGATATTCACCGCGCTGCGGTGAAAGCGCATTCCGCGGTCGAAAAATGGCCCGGACGGGCTGCGGTGGCCATTGCCGATTTCGCGCCAGTCGTGATCCGTTACGCCGAGGATGGACGGAGTCTACTAATCGGAATGGCGGGTGATTGTCAAAAAAATAAGGGATGTGGCGATAATGTCGATTTCGATGTGTATTTTTTTATTATGTGGTTAATCGAACTGAAAGCATTGATGGGTAAGGGTTTGCGGTATTTTCGACAAGTTGCTTGCCGATGGCCGGATCGGTGATCTGACGCACCGATCGCGAAAAATTTATGCGTTAAACTAGGCTTCCCGGATTATATGAGTGAAATTATGGGGTTTTGTTTGTTTCGCATATGGATTATTTTCGCTTGAAAATTAATTAAATCAAGTGAATGTTGTGCAAGGCCGATTCGGCGAGCCGGTTTGTGGTTTGGATGACACGAAAGCCGAAAAGGACGGGGGCGGGCGGCGCGATTTTTCGGGGCGGCGCGGGTTGGCGGATGCGATACGCGGAAAACCGCGCGCGCGACCGGCGCGTCGCGCGGCGTCGGGAAAGGAAGCAGGGAGGGGCGCGAGCGCGCCGCTCAGAAATCGATCGAGTCGTCAGCGTCGTCCGCGGCACCGGCCGCGAGCGCTTCGCGACGCGCCATGCATGGTGCGGACGCCGACGCGTCGAGCGCCGGATTGCGAAGCTTCTCGAGCACGCGCTCGGGCACCGGAATCTGCATCCGCGCGGCGACGTCGCCGCACTGGAACATGATCAGCTCGCCCGGCTCGAACGACGTCCAGATCTCGTTGTCGGTCAGCGGCTGCGTGGCGATCACCGCGACGCGATCCTCGGGCGTCGTGTATTTGGCGAAGTCGATCGACAGGTCTTCGTCGACCAGGTGCGCGGTCGAGAACGGCCAGCGGCGCACGAGGTAGTGCAGTCGCGTCGAGCAGTGCGCGAAGAGCGCCTGGCCATTCGACATCAGGAAGTTGAACACACCGTGATCGGTGATGCCGCGCGTCAGTTCGCCCACGCGCTCGAACAGCTCCGGCAACGGCGGCTGCGCGCCGGGGAATGCTTCGCGCAGCCCCTGCATCAGCACGCAGAACGCCTTTTCGCTGTCGGTCGTGCCGACCGGATGGTAGACGCTGCCGTCGAGGTCGGGTTCGTAGTCCTGCAGATCGCCGTTATGCGCGAAGATCCAGTGCCGCCCCCACAGCTCGCGCATGAACGGGTGGCTGTTCTCGAGCAGGATGTGGCCCTGCGTGGCCTTGCGGATGTGCGCGATCGTGTTCTTGGACTTGATCGGGTAGCGCTTCACCATTTCGGCGATCGGCGACGTGGCCGAGGCCTGCTGGTCGATGAACAGGCGGCAGGCCTTGTCCTCGAAGAAGGCGATTCCCCAGCCGTCGGCATGGTGATCGGTGAGCCCGCCCCGGGCTGCGAAACCTGTGAAGGAGAATGTGACGTCCGTCGGTGCGGCGCAGTTCATTCCTAGCAGTTGGCACATTTTACTTGGGGGCGGGAGGCTGAAGCGGGGTAACGAACCGGGTGAACCCCGGTACAATGCGGGTTCTAGCATATCACCGAGCCTGGAGCGGTAAAAAGCGGATTCCGCCGGCCGAAGGCCTCGTGTTGCGGTTTGCCGTCAGTCGGCCCGCGCACGCGCGTTCCGGCCCCGCAGATGGCCAGCCCGTTCCTCACGACGCCTCCTATGACTGCCTCGAACGCTTCCTCCCCGGCGACGCTTACGCTTGCCCGTCCCGACGACCTGCACCTGCACCTGCGCGACGGCGACATGCTGGCCGCGGTGCTGCCGCACACCGCCCGCCAGTTCGCCCGTGCGATCGTCATGCCGAACCTGAAGCCACCCGTCACGACCACCGAGCACGCGCATGCGTATCGCGAGCGGATTCTGGCCGCGCTGCCGGCGGGCATGGCGTTCGAGCCGCTGATGACGCTGTACCTGACCGACAACACGGCGCCCGACGAAATTCGCCGCGCGCGCGACAGCGGCTTCGTGCACGGCGTGAAGCTGTATCCGGCCGGTGCGACGACGAACTCGGATCACGGCGTCAGCGATCTCGCAAAGTGCGCGAAGACGCTCGAAGTCATGCAGGAAACCGGCATGCCGCTGCTCGTGCACGGCGAGGTGACCGATCCGGCGATCGACATGTTCGATCGCGAGAAGGTGTTCATCGACCGCGTGATGACGCCGCTGCGCCGCGATTTCCCCGGGCTGAAGGTGGTGTTCGAACACATCACGACGAAGGACGCGGCCGACTACGTGCGCGACGCCGATGCGGCGCCGGGCCTGCTCGGCGCGACGATCACGCCGCAGCACATGCTGTACAGCCGCAATGCGCTGTTCGTCGGCGGGATTCGTCCGCATTATTACTGCCTGCCGGTGCTCAAGCGCGAGACGCATCGCGTCGCGCTCGTCGAAGCCGCAACGTCGGGCAACCCGCGCTTCTTCCTCGGCACCGACAGCGCGCCGCATGCGCGCGACGCGAAGGAAACCGCGTGCGGCTGCGCTGGCTGTTACACGGCGCTGCACGCGCTCGAGCTGTATGCGGAAGCGTTCGACCAGGCCGGCGCGCTCGACAAGCTGGAAAATTTCGCGAGCCGCTTCGGCGCCGATT
Organism: Burkholderia sp. WTPI3; assembly: GCF_021483755.1. Taxonomy (NCBI): domain Bacteria; kingdom Pseudomonadati; phylum Pseudomonadota; class Betaproteobacteria; order Burkholderiales; family Burkholderiaceae; genus Burkholderia; species Burkholderia sp. WTPI3. Next base: position 5,866 of record NZ_JAGIXF010000103.1, read on the forward strand.
TCTACGGGCTGCCGCACAGTACCGAGTCGATCACGCTGCGCCGCGAGAGCTGGGAACTGCCGCGCGAGGTGTTCGCGGGCGATACGCCGGTCGTGCCGCTGCGCGCCGGCGAAACGATCGGCTGGAAGTTTGCGTGAGCGGCGCGCCGCCGCGCGGGGCCGGCCTGACGGCCGGCGTCGGGGCGGCGGATTGGGCGCGGATCGACTGGTCCGCGCCGTGGCTCGCGCATTACGCGGAGCCCGGCCGCACGCTGCAGGCGGCCGCGCTTGAGGGCGAGGCCGCGCTGCTCGATGCGCTGAACGGCGCGTTGCGCGAAGGCGATCGCGCGAGCGGCCGCGGCAGGCCACTGCGCTTCGTGCCGCAAGGCGAACTGCCGCCCGACGTCGCATACGAAATCCATATCGCCGACACCGGCGGTGTGCCCACCCGTCACAATCTTCACGACTTCTTCAATGCGCTCGTCTGGTTCGCATATCCGCGCACCAAGGCCGCGCTGAATGCGCGCCAGGCCGCGGCGATCGACGCGGCGGGCGGCGTCGGCCCCGTGCGCGGCACGTTGCGCGATGCGCTCACGCTGTTCGACGAGAACGCCGCCGTGTTCGTGACGGCCGACCCGACGCTCGCCGACGCGTTGCGCGGGTTCGACTGGCAGCGCTTGCTGATCGGGCCGCGTGATGCGTGGGGCGCGCGCTGCGAGACGCGGCTCCTCGGCCATGCGCTGCTCGAGCAGCTCGTCGCGCCTTACAAATCCTGTACCGCGCACACGTGGATCATCGAAGTGTGCGCGGACTATTTTTCGTGGTCCGACGCCGCGCGCGCCGTGCATGTCGATGCGCGCCTTGCCGGCGAACTTGCGACCCGCAACCTGACGAGCCGCGATTTTTCGCCGCTTCCAGTGCTCGGCGTGCCGGGCTGGTGCGACGCGAATGCCGCGCCCGCGTTCTACGACGATCCGGCCGTTTTTCGCAGTGGCCGTCGTTCGCGCGCCGCCGGCGGCGGCGCGCAGTGCTAGAATGCGCACCGCAAAGCAGGCCAGGCAGTCGCGGCCTCGCCGCCTTCGGGCAGGCGGGGGCGAGGAAAGTCCGGACTCCACAGGGCAGGGTGATGGCTAACGGCCATCCGTGGCGACACGCGGAACAGGGCAACAGAAAGCAAACCGCCGATGGCCCGGCGCAAGCCGGGATCAGGTAAGGGTGAAACGGTGCGGTAAGAGCGCACCGCGGCGACGGCGACGTTCGCCGGCACGGTAACCTCCACCCGGAGCAATTCCAAGTAGGCAGGCGCGCATTTTCGGATGCAGGACGGGGCCCCCGTCTCGTCTGCGGGTAGGAAGCTTGAGCGCGTCAGCAATGGCGCGCCTAGAGGAATGGCTGCCACGCGTTGCGCGCTTCGGCGCGCAGCGTGCACAGAATCCGGCTTATCGGCCTGCTTTGCCGCTCGAATACGAAAAGGCCGGCGCTCCGCGAGGAGCGCCGGCCTTTTTTTCAGGTTCGCGCGCCGGGCGTTCAGCTCGCGACGATGTCGAACGAATGCGTGAGTTCGGCCGTCTTCGCGATCATGATCGACGCGGAGCAGTACTTGTCGTGCGACAGGTTGATCGCGCGCTCGACCGTGGCCGGGTTCAGGTTGCGGCCCGTGACGGTGAAGTGGAAGTGCACCTTCGTGAACACCTTCGGATCTTCGCTCGCGCGCTCGGCCTTCAGCGTGACCGAGCAGCCGGTCACTTCCTGGCGGCTTTTCTTCAGGATCAGCACGACGTCGTACGCGGTACAGCCGCCGGTGCCGACCAGCACCATTTCCATCGGGCGCGGCGCGAGGTTATGGCCACCGCCTTCCGGTGCACCGTCCATCGCGACGAGGTGGCCGCTTCCGGTCTGCGCCGAAAACGCCATGCCATCCTGACCCATCCAGCTTACTTTGCATTCCATGCTTGCACTCCAGCGTTGCCTGATTCGGATTCGATCCGGCATTGTAGCCCGCTGCGCAACGGTCGGCTGATGCGCTGCACGACGCGAAACGCCGCACCGGCGGATGCGGCGCGCGGCGCGGCGCCGAGCGGCGATTTCCCTGCTTTTTTAGGGGTTTTGCTCTAGATTGGACCGATTCCCGACCAGGCGTGAATCGCCGAGTAGATTGATTTTAAAGAAAAAAATTGATTGGCTCGAAGATTTCCGGAAATTCCGCATTATGGTGTTCGATTTCGTAATGCAAATTTTCTTGTGAAGTCAGCCGCGCATTCGTATAATGAGCCTCATTGGTTGTCGCGCTGCGGCAACTTCCGCATGTCTCCTCCACCCTCCTCCAAAGGTGGATTAAGCCCGAACCAGCCGTTCGGGCTTTTTTTCGTCCCGTGCAAAGATCGGCGCGCAGTTTGCGCGCGCCGAAACCACGCTTTGAACCGATTACGCGGGTTGTCGTGCGGTGGTCTGCGAGGCCGCGTCGGGCGATGCGGGTGCGGAACGGGCGGCCGGCGCGGGGGCGTGTGCGGCGGACGCATGGCCGTGGCCGCGCGCGCAGAAATGGCGCACGCGTTCGCGGACCGCGCGCAGGCGGGCAATGCGATCTTCGGCATGGGCGCCGCGGGCATCGGCGATGCGCGCATCGAGTGCGTCGAGCTTGGCCTCGCAACCAGTGCGGGCGGCGACGGCGGGCGCTGCGGCGGCCAGCAACGCGGCCGCGAGAAAGGGCGTAAGTCGTTGTTTCATCGTGTTTGTTTGTTGTTTTCCTGAGTCGACCGGCCTCGCGCGACAAGGTCCGGCGCCACGCGTCGACGGGTGCCGCCGCCGGGCGCTCGGTTCGCCAGGCTTGTCGGGGCACGATCGAATTCTGGCCCATTTCGCGCCCGCTCGGCACGGGGCGTGGATTCTCTTTGACCGCGCTGCGGTATTTCCTTTATAATTCAGGGCTTTTCCGCATTCATGCCCACGGAAAAAGAACAGGGAGAGCCTGCACCGCGCCTCGAAGCGCACACAGACAAGCAGGAAGAACACATCGGGCAAAGCATTTTTTTTGGATCGATCATGAAGACGTTTTCCGCAAAAGCCCATGAGGTGACGCGTGAATGGTACGTGATTGACGCGACGGATAAGGTTCTCGGCCGTGTTGCCAGCGAAGTGGCACGCCGTCTGCGCGGCAAGCACAAGCCTGAGTTCACCCCGCACGTCGACACTGGTGATTTCATCATCATCATCAACGCAAGCAAGTTGAAGGTCACGGGCAACAAGACTCTGGACAAGAAGTACTACCGTCACTCGGGCTACCCGGGCGGTATCTATGAAACGACGTTCGGCAAGATGCAGGAACGCTTCCCGGGCCGTGCGCTCGAGAAAGCGGTCAAGGGCATGCTGCCGAAGGGCCCGCTCGGCTACGCGATGATCAAGAAGCTGAAGGTCTACGCTGAAGCGACGCATCCGCACTCGGCTCAACAGCCGAAGGCGCTCGAGATCTAAGGGGAGCCCACATGATCGGTAACTGGAACTACGGTACGGGCCGCCGCAAGAGCGCAGTCGCACGTGTCTTCATCAAGGCTGGCAAGGGCGACATCATCGTCAACGGCAAGCCCATCGCTGACTACTTCTCGCGCGAAACGTCGCTGATGATCGTGCGTCAACCGCTGGAACTCACGAACCACGGCCAGACGTTCGACATCAAGGTCAACGTCAACGGCGGCGGCGAAACGGGTCAGGCAGGCGCAGTGCGTCACGGCATCACCCGCGCGCTGATCGACTACGACGCAACGCTGAAGCCGTCGCTGTCGAACGCAGGCTTCGTCACGCGCGATGCACGTGAAGTCGAGCGTAAGAAGGTTGGTCTGCGCAAGGCACGTCGCGCAAAGCAGTTCTCGAAGCGTTAATTTCGCTTCCTGGCCGCGCCGCTTTCGGGCGGTGTTCGCCGAAAAAACCGCCAGTTTTCGCACTGGCGGTTTTTTTATGTCCGCGCGGCGGCGAGCCATGGGCGGCGCCCCGGATTGAAATCAACAAGAACCTATTGATTTCATGGACATCAGCACGATCTTCTGATCGGCCCTACAATAGCGGCTAAAGCTTTTTGGAGAGTTCGCATGAACGCTGTTACCGAATCCGCAGCAACGACCGCCGAAATGCCGGTACCGTTCGTCTTTACCGACGCCGCGGCCGACAAGGTCAAGCAACTGATCGACGAAGAGGGCAATCCCGACCTGAAGCTGCGCGTGTTCGTGCAGGGCGGCGGCTGCTCGGGTTTCCAGTATGGCTTCACGTTCGACGAGGAAGTCAACGAGGACGATACCGTGATGAACAAGAACGGTGTCCAGCTCCTGATCGACTCGATGAGCTACCAGTACCTGGTCGGCGCCGAGATCGACTACAAGGACGACATCAACGGCGCGCAGTTCGTGATCAAGAACCCGAACGCCACGACCACCTGCGGGTGCGGCTCGTCGTTCTCGGTCTGAGCGCACGACGGATCCTGTCCGGTTTCACCGGAATGAAAAACGGGGCTTGATGCCCCGTTTTTTTCGCCTGTCCGCGGGATAACCGCGCGAGATGCGCGTCAGCGCGGATACAGCGCGCCGAGCACGCGTTCGCCGGCGGCACCGGTCACGCTCGCGAGATTGCCGGGCTGGCGCGCGATGAAGCGGTACCCTAGCCACGCGAACGCGAGCGCCTCGACCTGTTGCGGCGGCACGCCGAGCGCGGCCGTCGTGTCGACGGTCGCCGGTACGCCGGCTTTCTGCAGCGCATCCCTGAGCGCCGCGAGCAGCACCGGATTACGGGCGCCGCCGCCGCACACGAACACGGCCTTGCAGCCTGCCGCGTGCTGTGCGATCTCGTGTGCGACCGAGACGGCGGTGAGCGCCGTCAGTGTCGCCTGCACATCCTCCGGCGCAACCTGCGCAAAACCGGCGAGCTTCGCGTCCAGCCACGCGGGGTTGAACAGGTCGCGCCCGGTGCTCTTCGGCGGCGGTGCGCTGAAGTACGGCTCGTCGAGCAGCGCGTCGAGCAGCGGCGCATGCACGGTGCCGCGCGCGGCGAACTTGCCGCCGTCGTCGTACGCCTTGCCGAGGTGACGGGTTGCCCACGCATCGATCAGCGCATTGGCGGGCCCGCAGTCGAAGCCACGCACGTCGCCGCCTTCGCCGGGCAGGATCGTGATGTTGCTGATGCCGCCCAGGTTGCAGACGACCCGCGTCTCGCCCGGCGCGCCGAACACCGTCGCGTGGAACGCGGGGGCGAGCGGTGCGCCATGGCCGCCGGCGGCTACGTCGCGGCTGCGGAAATCGGCGATCACGTCGATATGGGTGAGCTCCGCGAGCAGTGCCGGATTGTTGAGCTGGCGCGTGTAGCCGCGCTCCGGCCGGTGCCGCACCGTCTGGCCGTGCACGCCGATCGCGCGGATCTCGTCGCGCGACAGCCCGGCGGAGCGCTGCAGCTCGTGGCAGCACACCGCGTAGCGTGCGACGAGCGCGTTCGCCGCGACCGATTCGCGGTCGATCTCGTTGTCGCCGGGCTGCTGCAGCGCGAACAGCGCGTCGCGCAGCGATTGCGCGAAGCCGACGAACGCTTCCGCGAGCACGACCGGCGCGCGGCCAGTCTCGAAACGCACGGCGACGCCGTCGACGCCGTCCATGCTGGTTCCCGACATCAGCCCGAAATAGATGCCGTCGGCAGGATGGGCGGGTTGCGGATGTCGTTGCGGCACGTTGGGTTCTCCTGGATCGTGCGGCGCGGGCCTATGCCGCGCGCCTTGCGCCCGATTATCCGCGCAACCTGATGCGTCGTTAAGCGATGCGCGCGCAAGTTATGGGAAAATCCCTGTTTTTGCGACATTCTTCCTGGCACCGATGAGCACCGAACCCAGTTCCAAGCCTGTTTTCCCGATCACCGACGAAGTCCGGCATGCGCTCGCCGTCACGAAGCGCGGCGTCGACGAACTGCTGATCGAGGAAGAGTTCGCGCAGAAGCTCGCGCGCAGCGCGGCCACCGGCACGCCGCTTCGTATCAAGCTCGGCCTCGATCCGACCGCGCCGGACATCCACATCGGCCATACGGTCGTGCTGAACAAGATGCGTCAGCTGCAGGACCTCGGCCATACCGTGATCTTCCTGATCGGCGATTTCACGTCGCTGATCGGCGATCCGTCCGGCCGCAACGCGACGCGCCCGCCGCTCACGCGCGAGCAGATCGAATCGAACGCGAAGACCTATTTCGAACAGGCCGCGCTCGTACTCGACCGTGACAAGACCGAGATCCGCTACAACAGCGAATGGTCGATGCCGCTCGGCGCGGACGGGATGATCAAGCTCGCGTCGCGCTACACCGTTGCGCGGATCCTCGAGCGCGAGGACTTCACGAAGCGCTTCCAGGGCGGCGTGCCGATCTCGATCCACGAATTCCTGTACCCGCTGATGCAGGGTTACGACTCGGTCGCGCTGAACGCCGATCTCGAACTCGGCGGCACCGACCAGAAGTTCAACCTGCTCGTCGGCCGCGAACTGCAGAAGCAGTACGGCCAGGAACAGCAGTGCATCCTGACGATGCCGCTGCTCGAAGGCCTCGACGGCGTCGAGAAGATGTCGAAGTCGAAGGGCAACTACGTCGGCATCAGCGAGAAGCCGACCGACATGTTCGGCAAGCTGATGAGCATCTCGGACACGCTGATGTGGCGTTACTTCGAGCTGCTGTCGTTCCGCAGCCTGGACGAGATCGCCGGCTTCAAGCGCGACATCGAGGGCGGCCGCAACCCGCGCGACTTCAAGGTGCTGCTCGCGCAGGAAATCGTCGCGCGTTTCCATTCGCAGTCCGACGCCGAGCGTGCGCTGGAGGACTTCAACCACCGCGCGAAGGGCGGCGTGCCGGAGGATATCCCGTCGGTCACGCTCGCGGGCGCGCCGCTTGCGATCGGCCAGTTGCTGAAGCAGGCCGGCCTCGTGCCGTCGACCAGCGAAGCGCTGCGCAACATCGAGCAGGGCGGCGTGAAGATCGACGGTGCCACCGTGTCCGACAAGGGCCTGAAGGTCGAGGCCGGCGAGTTCGTCGTTCAGGTCGGCAAGCGCCGCTTCGCACGGGTCACGCTGACCGCATGATCGCGCTGATCCAGCGCGTGAAGCGCGCCGACGTGCGCGTCGGCGACCGCACGACGGGCGAGATCGGCGCGGGGCTGCTCGCGCTCGTCTGCGCGGAGCGCGGCGACACCGAGGCCGCGGCCGACAAGCTGCTCGCGAAGCTGCTTGGCTACCGCGTGTTCAGTGACGCGGCCGGCAAGATGAACCTTCCGGTATCGAACATCGACGGCGCGGGCCATGCGGGCGGGTTGCTGCTCGTGTCGCAGTTCACGCTCGCGGCCGATACCAACAGCGGGCTGCGGCCGAGCTTCACGCCGGCCGCGCCGCCGGACGAAGGCGCGCGCCTGTTCGACTATTTCGTCGCGGCCGCGCGTGCGCGTCATCCGGTCGTCGAGACGGGCGAGTTCGGCGCCGACATGCAGGTGTCGCTGGTCAACGACGGCCCCGTGACGTTCTGGCTGCAAGTGCGGCCCTGATTCTTCCCCGGAGACGTGCCGCGATGGCCACCACGCAGATTCTGTTCATTCGCCACGGAGAGACGGCCTGGAACCGCATCAAGCGCATCCAGGGCCATATCGACATTCCGCTGGCCGACTCGGGGCTCGCCCAGGCGCAACGGCTTGCCGCCCGGCTCGCGCGGGAAGCGCGCGAAGGCCTGCGGCTCGATGCGGTTTACTCGAGCGACCTGATGCGTGCGCAGCAGACCGCGCACCCCTTTGCCGATGCGCTCGGGTTGCCGCTGCTATTGCGCGAAGGGCTGCGCGAACGCGCGTATGGCGCGTTCCAGGGGCATGACAGCACCGAGATCGAGGCACGCTTTCCGGATGCCTATGCCGCATGGCAGACCCGCGACCCGGGCTTCGCACCCGACGGCGGCGAGTCGCAGCGCGAGTTCTATCATCGTGTGCTGCATGCGCTCGAACCGATCGTCGCCGCGCATCCAGGCGGCCGGATCGCGTGCGTCGCGCACGGTGGCGTGCTCGATTGCGTGTACCGCTTTGCAAACGGTCTCGACCTGTCGGCGCCGCGCAGCTATCAGCTGCTGAACACGAGCATCAACGTCGTCGATTACGTCGATGGCCGCGCGCAGGTCGTGCAGTGGGCCGACGTGTCGCATCTCGATACCGAGAGCGACGACGACGGGTATCGCAAGGTACTTTGATCGTACCGGCCCCGCCCGGCGCAGCCGGCCGGGGCCACTTCCTCGCAGTGCTTACTGCGGCAGCGCGTGGCGCGCCTTGTAGTCGAGCGCGTACGCGATCTTGCCGGGCTTGTCGGCCGTGATCGGCTGGCGCAGCTTGTCGAACTCCCCCTTGTTGTATTTCTTCCCGCCGTTGATTGCATCGGCGCGCCCGAGGTCGGCGCCCGTCTTGCCGTCGATCACCGGGTCCGTTGCCGCGACCATGAGCGTCGAGGCATTCCAGACCGCGTTCAGGTAGCCGGTGTCGGCCTTGGCCGGATCGGGATCGGTCGTGCCCGCGCGCGTCACCTCGTAGCTTGCGAGCGAGAACGTGCCCGGCTGCGCGCGCAGCCAGTCGGCCCAGTAGAACTCGAGATAGTCGGTGGATTGCGCGGGCTTGCTGTAGCCGATGTCGCGCGTGAAATAGACGAGCGAACGATAGCGGTCGTTCGTCATCCCGAGCTTCAGGCCTAGGCCGCTCGGCAGTTGCGCGGTCGTGATCGGTTTGCCTTCGCCGTTCTTCAGGCGCACGTAGCCGCGGTTTTGCATCTGCTGCCAGAACGCGTCGCCCGAGTAGTCGCTCAGGTTGTCCTTCACGACGACGTGCACATGCAGCGCAGCACCGCCATCGGGCGTCTCGTAATAGGTCGACAGACCGTGATGGCCGTCGGTCAGGTACAGCGTATCGCCGTTCGGGCCGATCACGACCGGGTTCAGCACCGAGCGGTCGCGTGCGTTCGCGTCGGTCGTCGTGCACGTGTAGCTCGCCGTGTCGCGCAACGTCGACTGTGCCGTGTAGCCGCTCGATGCGACGCCGCCGAGGCCTTCGTCCGCGCAGAAATCGTCGAACTTCTTGTCCGGCTGCAGTTCGTAGCGGCCGAGCTTGTAGTAGATCTGGTCGTAGCCGATCGCGCCTTGCGTCGGGTGCAGGTCGCCGAGCGTCACGTCGACCAGGTCGCCGGCGCGCGCAGTTTTCCATTTGCCCGGTTGCGGCGTGACGGTGGCGGGCGGCGTGGGCGTCGCGGCGTTGCCGTCGGACGGGGTTTGGGTGTCCGTATGCGCGACGGCGGCGACGTCGTCGCCTCCGCATGCGGCGAGCGCGAGAAGGGCAGACAGGCTGGCGGCCAGGGCAAAACGGATCGGCGGACGTGACATCGCGGGCATCGGGAATCGGTCGGGTTGGCGAAACGCCGCGCGGACGATTGACGTGCTGAACGTGCGACCGTGCGCGGGTGCGAGCCCGTTAGCTTGTCACAAGTATTTGACAGCAAATTGAAATGATCGGAAGGATCGTCAGCCGGGCTGGTTGCCGCCGGGCGGCGTGGCGCTTGCGCGGCGCCGCGCCCGTTTCGAGACGCCGTTGACGAGCGCCCAGCGCAGCACCGGCGCGACGGCCCGCACGCCGGGCCGCACCAGCACACGCCGCAGCGGCGCGAACGTCGACAGGCCAAGCATCTGTTGCGCCCACGGCGGCAACAGGTCGATGCCGGCGTGCATCACCAGCGTTGCGGCGGGCCGCAGCGCCGGCTTCGCGACGGGGGCGTTCAGCAGGATGCGCATGACTTCAAAGGTGCGCGGGCCCGCGTCGAGTTCGGGCTGCATGCGCTCGAGGTACGCGGCGACTTCCGCGCACGAGCGCGGCACGGCCAGCGCGCCGAGCCGCTCGGCGATCTGCGCGGTTTCCGCGTAGTAGCGATCCTGAAGTTCGCCCGGCAGCGCTGGATTCACATAGCGCAGGTGCGCGGAGAGGAAGCTCGACACCTCGGCGACGTGGACCCACGTGAGCAGCGCCGGATCGTCGGCCCGGTACGTGCGGCCGTCGGGCGCAGTGCCGGACACGCGCATGTGAATCGCCTTCACGCGCTCGATCAGCGCGAGCGCGTCCGCGCGGCTGCCAAACGTGGTGCCGGAAATGAACGTTGCGGTGCGCCGCAGCCTGCCGAGGATGTCGGTGCGAAACGACGAGTGATCCCAGACGCCCGCGAGCGCGAGCGGGTGGAGCGCTTGCAGCAGCAGCGCGGAGACGCCGCCCGTCATCATCGACGCGAAATCCGCATGCACGCGCCAGCAGACGGCATCGGGGCCGAACAGCCCCGGGTCGCCCGGCGGCGACGAATAATCGAGCGACGGGCCGCTGCCGGTGGTCAGATGCGTGATGCCGGCCGCGACGCGCTTGCGGATCGGTTCGACCCAGCGCGGGCCCGGAGCGGGCGCGGCGGGGTGAGGGCTGGGCGGCGTGGTCATGGCTGAACGATCGTGCTGCCGGTTACTTGCCGGCGGGCGCGTCCCACATTCCGCGTTCGGTGCTGCCGGCGTCGGGCGCGGAAAGCCCGAAGTGGCGGTAGGTGAGCAGCGTCGCGATGCGTCCGCGCGGCGTGCGCTGCAGGAACCCCTGCTGGATCAGGTACGGTTCGAGCACGTCTTCGATCGTGTCGCGCTCTTCGCCGATCGCCGCGGCGAGGTTGTCGATGCCGACCGGGCCGCCGTCGAACTTGTGCAGGATCGCCTCGAGCAGCTTGCGGTCCATCAGGTCGAAGCCGACCGGATCGACGTCGAGCATCGCGAGCGCGGCGTCGGCGACGGCGGCGGTGATCTGGCCGTCGGCCTTCACTTCCGCATAGTCGCGCACGCGGCGCAGCAGCCGGTTCGCGATCCGCGGCGTGCCGCGCGAGCGCTTCGCGATCTCCAGCGCGCCGTTCGGGTCGATCTGCGCGTTCAGCAGCGACGCGGAGCGTCGCACGATGCGCGACAGCTGATCGGCGTCGTAGAACTCGAGGCGCGAGACGATCCCGAAACGGTCGCGCAGCGGATTGGTCAGCATCCCCGCGCGCGTGGTCGCGCCGACGAGCGTGAACGGCTGCAGGTCGAGCTTCACGCTGCGGGCGGCCGGCCCTTCGCCGATCATGATGTCGATCTGGTAATCCTCGAGCGCCGGATACAGGATTTCCTCGACGACCGGCGACAGCCGGTGGATTTCGTCGATGAACAACACGTCGTTCGCTTCGAGGTTGGTCAGCAGCGCGGCGAGGTCGCCCGCGCGCTCGAGCACGGGACCCGACGTCTGGCGCAGGTTCACGCCCATCTCGCGCGCGATGATGTGTGCGAGCGTGGTCTTGCCGAGGCCCGGCGGCCCGAACAGCAGCACGTGATCGAGCGGCTCGGAACGGCGCTTCGCGGCTTCGATGAAGATCTCGAGCTGGCCGCGCACCTTTTCCTGGCCGACGTAGTCGTCGAGCTGGCGCGGCCGCAGCGCGCGTTCGAACACCTCCTCGTGGGACGAGGCGGGCGTGGCGGCGATGATCCGCTCGGTGGCGAGTTTGTCGGTTTCAATCATGCGGCCATTGTACCGCGCACCGTCATCCGGCCGAACTGGCCGAACGGCAGACTGGCGCGCACCGCACGGCGGCGCGACACTGGCCCGGACAGCGCGTTGGAGCGGCCGTTACGCCTTCGACAGGGCCTTGAGCGCGAGCTTGATGCCTTCGGATACGCCGGTGCCGGCCGGGACATTCTTGATCGCCGCGAGGCCTTCCTTTTCGGAGTATCCGAGCGCGAGCAGCGCGTTGAGGATGTCGGTCGCGTGGTCGGACGGCGACGCGGCGCCGGCAAGCGCACCGAGGTCGGCGCCGAGCTTGCCCTTCAGCTCGAGCAGCAGGCGCTCGGCGGTCTTCTTGCCGATGCCGGGCAGGCGCGTGAGGCGCGCGGCGTCCTGCATCGTCACCGCCTGCGCGAGCTCCTGCACGCTCATGCCTGACAGCACGGCGAGCGCCATGCGCGCGCCGATGCCGGTGATCTTCAGCAGTTCGCGGAAGGTTGTGCGCTCCTGTGGCGTCAGGAAGCCGTACAGCAGGTGGGCGTCCTCGCGCACGATCTGCTGCGTGAGCAGCACGACGCGCTCGCCCGTTTGCGGCAGGTTGTAGAAGGTGCTCATCGGCACGTCGATTTCGTAGCCGACGCCGTTGCAGTCGACGAGCAGGTGAGGCGGATTCTTTTCGAGCAGGATGCCGGCGATGCGACCGATCATGGATGGCGGG
>NZ_JAGIXF010000104.1:0-18010 GCF_021483755.1 Burkholderia sp. WTPI3
GCTCGACATCCTCTGTTTGCGTCGCGACGGCGGCCGCTTTCGCGCGACTGTCGCGGCGTCGCCGATCGTCGACGCACAGGGCAACTGCACCGGTTTGTCGATGACGCTGCGCGAGGCACGCGAGCGTCGCCGCGAAGAGCGGCGCGACGTGCGCTCGTTGCGTGGCGCGCACGACGCGCGCGTGCAGGCCGACGAGTCGAACCGGATGAAGGACGAGTTGCTGGCCATCGTGTCGCACGAATTGCGCACGCCGCTGAACGTGATCTACGGCTGGGTCGAAGTGCTGCGCAGCGCCGACGGTCAGGGCTTCGCGCACCAGGCGATCGACGCGATCGACCGCAGTGCGCGATCGCTGGCGCACATGGTCGGCGACCTGCTCGACGCATCGTCGCTCGCAACCGGCCGCATGCGCCTCGAATGCATGCCGGTCGACCTCGTGCGGATCGTGCGCGAAGCGGCGCGCGAACTCGGCGCGAGTGCCGAGGCGAACGGGCTCCAGTTGTCGACCGACTGCACGATGGCCAACTGCGTGATTTCCGCCGACGGCGAGCGTCTGCGCCAGGTGCTGTCCAACCTGCTGTCGAACGCGATCAAGTTCACGCCGCCGGGCGGACGCGTTAGGATCTCGCTGACGCGCGCCGGGGCGCGCGTCAGCCTGTCGGTCACCGATACCGGGCAGGGCATTTCCGCCGAGCGCCTGCCCCATCTGTTCGACACGTTCAACCGGCCCGAAGGCGCGTCGGCGTCGCCGAAGCGCGGTCTCGGGCTCGGGCTGTCGATCGTGCGCAACATCGCACGGCTGCACGGCGGCGAAGTCGCGGCGACGAGCGACGGCGTTGGGCGCGGCACGACGGTCACGGTCATGCTGCCGGTCGACGCGGACGGCGACGATTCGTTCGGCCACCCGCTGCGGCCGAGCGGCGCATCGACGGCGGTCGCGCTCGACGGCCAGCGCGTGCTGGTCGTCGACGACGACGCGACGTCGCGCGCGAGTCTCGCCGCGGCGCTCGAAACGCTCGGCGCACAGGTGTCGACCGCGCAATCGGGACACGACGCGCTCGACGTCGTCGCACGGCAGCGCCCGAGCGTCGTGCTGTCCGATCTCGCGATGCCGGACGGCGACGGCTTCTGGCTGCTCGAGCATATCCGGCATCTGCCGGACGGCCGCGCACGCTTGCCGGTCGTCGCGGTGACCGCGCATGCGGGCAGCACGGACCGCAACCGGGTGATGGCCGCCGGTTTCGATGCGTATCTGTGCAAGCCGGTCGACATGCCGACGCTGGCGAGCGTGATCGTCGACGTATCGCCGGATGACCGGAAGGCCGGAATCGGCCCGCGTCGCTGACGCGCGGGCCGCATCCGCCCACCCGCCAGGAGGTGCGATGAAAGGATCGGAAAACACGCCGCGCGAGGGCGCCCCCCGGGCCTCGGCACGCATCCGGCGCATGCCGCCGGTCGGACGGATCGCGAGCATACTGATGCTGTCGTGTGCATGGATCGCGATGCCTCGCTACGCGTCGGCGGACGAAAGCGTTCGGGCGACGCTCGCGAGCCAGGCGTCGGCCGTCGGCGGCCAGCTTCGCGATGCGACGCTCGCGTCCCGTATTCGGGCCGCGCTCGTCGCCGAGCGGGGGCTGGCGTCCGACGACATCGACGTGCAGGTCCACGGCCGCGTGGCCGAGCTGACGGGCAGTGTGCCCGACGCGCCGCAACATGCGACCGCGGTCCGGGTCGTGCACGACGTCGACGGCGTGCGCGGCGTGCGCGACAGGCTGCAGATTCGCCGGAAGTAACGTGATGCGCGGGCAAGCGTCGGGGCCGATCGGGCGTCGCGCGTCTCGCGGCCCTGCGCGGCACCAGGCAGGAGGGTTCGACATGGACACCATCATCGCGGGCCGTTTCTCGACGCTCGAGCGGGCGGAGCACTGCGCGGAACAATTGCGCGGCCACGCCATGCATCGGGACGACGTGAAGGTCTTCTTTCTCAATCCGCCGGGGCAGCACGCGCTGTTCTGGCTCGGCGGCGACGTCTATGCGGATTCCGCGGCGCGCCCGGGCGGCATCGGCGCGCTGGAGGGCGTGGCCATCGGCGCGATCGTCGGGCTGGCGGGCTCCGCCTTGCTGTATCTCGGCGGGCTTCATTCGCCGCTCGCATGGATCGGCGTGCCGCTGGTCGGCGGCTACGTTGGCGCGCTGTGCGGTGCGCTTGGCAAGATGAACGGCGATGCGCCGGAAGGCCATGGTGCGCTGAAACAATGCGAGAACGGAGTCGTGCTGGCCGCGCACGTCAGGAGGCGCACGGCGACGTTCACGGAGCGTACGCTGCTGGCGTGCGGCGCGCTGTCGATCGAGCTGGTCGAAGGCGCATGGCAAAAAGGCGCGTGGACCGATTTCTTCACGTCCGCGCATCGCCCCGCATGATGCGCGCACCTGCAGCGTTCGGCCGGTTCGAGCCTTCGGCGGAACCGGAGATCCGGATGCGGCCGGGTGGAAAGCGCCGGAGCGGATGCCGATCCACGGGAGCCGCAGGCCTCGCGCGCGGGCTGGTATCGGGCATGCTCGCGACGGGTTGCGCGCTGGCGGCGGCGCCCGCGTGTGCGCAGACGGCGAGCGCCTCGTCGGTGCAGGTCGCGCCGGGCGTCATGCGCCCCGGCGAGGCCGCCGACGAGACCGCCGACGAGGCCGACATGACGCGGCGGCCGACCGCATCAACGCCGAATTCGTCGACAAGGCGAGCATCGTCGGCAGGACGCAACTGCAGGCGAGCCAACTCGCGCTCGATCGATCGTCGAATCCGGACGTGAAGGCGTTCGCGCGCCGGATGGTCGACGATCGCGGCCGTATCGCCGGCGCATTGCGCCGGCTCGGCGCGCAAAAGGGCAAGCCCGTGCAGGTGGGGATGCGTGTCGATCCGGCCCGAGCGGACGTCGAGCATGATGTTCGTGACCTTGCCGATGTCGTCGCCATCCATCGTCAGCACGTGGTGGTCTTCCAGCGTGCCGGCAACCATCACGTCCGGACCCGGCCCGCCGGCTGAACGGCTGCCGTCGCCGACGATGCGCGCGCGCGTGCGCGACGCCCTGTCCGTTGTCATCGCAGTCTCCAGGTCGAAGGGGCGCCGGGCTTGCCGCGGGCGCCACATGGATGAAGGCGGCGTCGCTCAGCGACGCCGCGGCAATGACATGTCCTCGAGCGTGTTGGCCAGCTCGTCGCGAGCGGGGCCGCCCGCGCGTGTCGCGATGTCGCCGAGCGACACGATGCCGACGAGTTGCCTGTTGCCGTCGAGCACCGGCATCCGGCGCAACTGCACGTCGGCCATCCGCTGCTGCACGTCGCCGACACCGTCGTCCTCGACGCACCACTGCACGGGTGCGGATGCGACCGCCATCACGGGCGTGTCGGGCGAATGGCCGCGCGACAGCGCACGCACTGCGAGGTCGCGATCCGTCACGATCGCGACGAGCCCGGTGCCGTCGCAAACCGGCAGCACGCCGATGTCGAAGCGCTGCATCGATTCGGCCGCATGGCGAATCGTGTCGGTGGGCGCGACGCACACCACGTCGCGCGACATGATCTCGTTGACGCGATACATGAACGCCTCCTTCGTAAGCGAGGCGATGTGCGAGCAGGACGCGTGCCGCGCTCGGCGCGGTACGTGCCGGGCCCGCACGGCCGGGGCACGGAGAAATTTGCCAGCACGCTTGTACATCTTCCACGGCGGGAACCGCGGCCGGGACGCGAGCGACGTCAGCGGCCGACGCCCGTCATCGCGACGATTGCGAGAACCAGCGCGCTCTCGAGCGCGGCCAGCGACGCGACGCCGCGGCGCCGCTGACTTCATGCCAGGCTCGTTCCATGCGTTTCATCTGTTTCGCTCCGGTTGATCCGCTCTTTCGTAGGCTGGCGCACCTCGGACCGGATGCCGCCGTCAGCCGTGATCGCGAGGCGATGGTGGGGTGTCGGGCGCGCGACGTTCGCGTCCGCCGGACGGTTTGGCGGGGTCGATGCGGGTCGCGCCGCCGACGGCGGGCGGGTCGCTGGCCGGAAACGTTTCTTCGAGCCCTTCGTCGATGCGCTCCTCCGTCTTGTCTTCGGACGGCGGGCGCGACGTGGCGAGCCGGAATGCTCCGGCGGCCGGTAACACGGCGTCGCGGCGGCCGGTGGCGTGAACGGTCATGATCGAACCTCCTTTACGGGTTACGACGGGCGCAAGCGCCGTGCCGCGTATCGGCGGCGGCACGGCCCTTGCCGCCATCGAGCCGCCGGCGCCGGCGGACGCGAGGCCCGCACGCCGCCGGCGTGGGCGAGAGGAAATCGTGATGAATGAACCCAGGGAAAGGATACGTTACGACGCGAACGTGTGCGGCGACGATTTCAGTCATGTGCGCGGGCGTTTCGATATATGGAAGCGCGAATCGCCGACCTGTCGCCCCGCGCAGCGCCTGTTCGCCGGCATGGACGCGGTGCGCGAACCGAACATGCCGTCCACGAGGGGCCGGCAAGCGAGGGTCGTGCGATGCGCGCCGTCCGATCCGTTCGCTTGCCGTGCAACTTGCCGGGGAAGGGCGCACGATGTGGCTCGTGATGGCGGCTTGCGACGGGTGAGCGGGCCGCATGGTATCGCAGGGTTGGCAGCGTGCAGGCACGCCGCTTGCGCGCGCTCGCCGCGCCAATCGACACGCGCGAGCCGCCGCGCAGGAGTGACATGAGCACGCCATCCATGCTGCACCGTCCCGAACCGATCCCCGACGTCGAGCCCGACCCGGCGTGGCCCGAGCACGACGATCCGGTGGATCCGCCCGTGCCGGCGGGGCCGCCGCAGGGCGATCCGCCGTCGCAACCGCCGCCGATGCGGATGCCGGGCGGATGCAGCGAACCGAAGCCGGCCGCGCGATCACTGAAGGGAGGACCATCATGGACATTCACGTGCAATCGCCGGACAAGCGCGCGATCGCTCAGGTGCTGGGCCGCTATTTCGAGTCGCGTTCGTTGCGCTATCACATCGAGGAATTGCCGGGCGGCGTGCTCCATATCGGCTTTCGTGCGAGCGGCCGCCCGGTCGCCGTCACCGTGTCGTTCGACGATTCCGCGTACGACACCTACACGCACTGGGACGCGAGCCAGAAGCAACTCGCGCTCGGACGGCTCGCGGACGGCTTCTCGCGCATGATGTCGACACGCAGTCCCGCCGCGCTCGCCGGTGATTACCACGTCGAGCGTTTCTGATTCCGCGACGATCCACCTGCGCGTACCGGAATCCGGCAAAGTGCCCGCATGCAACGGGCGCTTTGCGGCTTCGCGCGTGTCGCGTAGGATGTCCCTTAATTCAGCGCACACTACGTTCGCGCCGTCGGCGGTTTGTCGTGGCAGCCGATCGAGCGCGACGCGCTTTCCCTCAGGTTCGTTTTGCGCAACCGACGGAGACCGCCTTGACGACCATTGCTCGCCTGCTGTTGTCGCCCGCTACACGCCGGTTCGTATCCGGCCTGTCGGCCTTCGCCGCGCTCGCGGCATCCGGCGCGCGCGACGCGTCGGCACAGACGCCTTCGCCGCTCGGCGAATGGCAATACTCGGCGGGCATCCCGCTGCAGAAGCTGTTCAATCCGGCCGTTCCCACGTGGCAGGCCAGCTTCGGCGCCGCGATGACGCTGCAGCCGCGTTACGCGGGCTCCGATCGCTATCGCGTGATGGGCGGCCCGAATTTCGACGTGCGCTATCGCGACCTGTTCTTCCTGTCGACGGGCGAGGGGCTCGGCGCGAACGTGCTGCGCGGGCCGAACTGGCGCGTGAGCATGTCGGTCGGCTATGACCTCGGGCGCCGTTCGGCCGACGATCTCGGCCACCTGAACGGTCTCGACAACATCAATGCGGCGCCGGTGATGAAGCTTGCGGCCGACTACGTGATCTCGAAGGATTTCCCGCTCGTGCTGCGCGCCGATGTCCGCCGCAGCATCGGCGGATCGAACGGCTGGATCGGCGATTTCTCCGCGTACATGCCGATGCCCGGCAGCAACGAGCATTTCTTCTGGTTTGCGGGGCCGACCGTGTCGTTCGCCGATTCGCGCTACATGAACAGCTGGTTCGGCGTGAGTCCTGGCGCGTCGGCGCGTTCCGGGCTGCCGGCCTATTCGGCGAGCGCCGGGATGAAGTCGTACGGCGCGGGCGTGACGATGGTCTGGTTCGTGGACAAGCACTGGTTCGTGACGATGGACGGCGCGATCGAACAACTGGTGGGCCGCGCACGGCGTAGCCCGATCACGCAGCAGTCGACGAACGGCGTATTCGACATGTCGGTGAATTACCAGTTCTGAGCGGAACCGAGCCGGGCGGGTCATCCGTGGCGTGGGGCATTTTTCGTCACATTTGATATGATTGCGACCTGTACAAACGTACAGTGATCGATCCCCGTGACGCCTGCATCGCCGACGCCCCCGGCGTTTTACTACCTGACCAATTTCGAACGCGCGCTGGCCTGGCTCGGCGAGCGTTACGACGACCTGCTCGACGAGCACGAGCACGCGTTTCTGCGCCATTTCCCGCAGTTGCCGCAGGCATCGCGCGCGCTGCTCGTGCGGATGCTGATGCGCAACGGGTTCGATTTCCGCGCCAGCAAGCTCGTCTACGACGAAATCGGCTGCCCGCTCGACGCGGCCGCGCCGCTCGTCGCGCTCGGCTGGGTCGATCCGGCGCCCGCGCTCTCGCTCGACGAACTGTTCGCACTGTCGACCAAGGCCGATCTGCTGAAGGTGTTTCCGGCGCTCGCCGCGCACGCGGGCGAGCGCAAGCCCGAATGGCTTGAGCGGCTGCGACCCGCGCACGATGTCGCGCAACCGCTCCATGCATGGTTCGAACAGGCCGACGATCGCGTGCTGCGCGTGACTGTCGGCGCGCTGTGCGACCGGTTGCGGCTGATGTTCTTCGGCAATCTGCATCAGGACTGGAGCGAATTCGTGCTCGCCGATCTCGGCGTATTCCAGTACGAGAGCGTGCCGTTCGCGCCGTCGTCGCGCGCGTTCCAGCAGCGCGACGACGTCGATACGTATCTCGCCTTGCAGACTTGCCGCGAAGCGCTCGAGGCGTGGCCCGACGACCTGCCGTTCGACGATCTGCTGCGTGCAATCGACGCGGTGAGTTGCGTGCAGCCGTGGCTCGCGACGCGCCGCGCGAAGCTGTTGTTTACGCTTGGGCAAATCTGCGAGCGCCGTGCCGACTGGCCCGCCGCGCTCGACGCGTATGCGCGCAGCGCGTGGCCGGGCAGCCGCCATCGGCGCATTCGCGTGCTCGAACGCTGCGGACGCGACGACGACGCGCTCGCGCTGGCGCTCGACGCGCGCAACGGCTTCGAAAGCGACGAGGAACGCCAGCGCGTCGAACGGATGCTGCCGCGTCTGCAGCGGCGCGTCGGACAGCGGGTCGAACGCGCGCATGCCGCGCCGGACGTGCCGCGCGAGACGCTGGTGCTGGCGCGCCCCGATGCGTTCGTCAGCGTCGAATTCGCCGTGCGCGATCATCTGGCGCAGCCCGAAGCGCCGGTTCATTACGTCGAGAACACGCTGATCAATTCGCTGTTCGGGCTGCTGTGCTGGGAGCCCGTGTTCGCGGCCGTGCCCGGCGCATTCTTTCACCCGTTCCAGCGGGGGCCGGCCGACCTGCATGCACCCGATTTCGCGGTGCGCCGCACCGATGCGTTCGCCGCCTGCTTTGCGCAGCTCGACTCGGGCGCTTATCGCGATACGATCCTTCGTCACTACGCGACGAAGGCGGGGCTGCAATCGCCGTTCGTGTTCTGGGGCGTGCTGTCCGACGAACTGCTCGACGAGGCGCTGGCGTGCCTGCCGCCCGAGCATCTGCGGCGGTGGTTCACGCGCCTGCTCGCGGATATCCGCAGCAACCGCTCGGGGCTGCCCGATCTCGTCCGTTTCTGGCCCGGCGAGCGGCGCTATGAACTGATCGAGGTGAAAGGCCCCGGCGACCGGCTGCAGGATAACCAGACACGCTGGCTCGCGTACTGCATCGCGCACGGGATTCCGGTGCGCGTCGTCGATGTCGAATGGGCGGGCGCCGGTGTCGAGCCGGCCGAAGCGGCGGGGCTGTCCGCATGAGCTATGTCGTCGCGGTGCGGGCGATGTGCGAGTTCACCGCGCGGCGCGGCGATCTCGACCTGCGCTTCACGCCCGCGCCGACCGCGCTCGAAGGGATCGCGGGCCACGGCGCCGTCACGTCGAACCGCGGCGCGCGCTATGAAACGGAGATCGCGCTGACCGGCACGTGGGGCACGCTCACCGTGCGCGGACGCGCGGACGGCTACGATCCGGTCGCGAACCGGATCGAGGAAATCAAGACCTATCGCGGCAGCCTCGATGCGATGCCGGCCAATCACCGCGCGCTGCACTGGGCGCAGGCGAAGGTCTATGCGCACCTGATGTGCGACGCGCGCGACCTTCCGGAAATCGGCGTCGCGCTCGTGTATTTCGACATCGTGTCCGAGCGCGAGACCGTGCTGACCGAAACGCTGGGCGCGAGCGAACTCGCCGCGTTCTTCGCCGAGCAGTGTGCCTGTTTCGTCGACTGGGCGGAGCGCGAGACCGCGCATCGCGCGGCCCGCGATGCGGCGCTGCGTACGCTGACGTTTCCGCACGGGCAATTTCGCAGCGGGCAGCGCGAACTGGCGGTGTCGGTCTATCGCGCGGCGCGCGACGAACGCTGCCTGATGGCGCAGGCGCCGACCGGTATCGGCAAGACGGTCGGCACGGTATTTCCGTTGCTGAAGGCATGCGGCGAGGGCGAGCTCGATCACGTGTTCTTCCTGACCGCAAAGACGCCCGGGCGTGCGCTCGCGCTCGAAGCAGCGACGACGCTCGGCGCCGGCACGCCGGCGCTGCCGCTGCGCGTGCTGGAGCTCGTCGCGCGCGACAAGGCGTGCGAGCATCCTGACCTCGCGTGTCACGGCGAATCGTGTCCGCTCGCGCAGGGCTTCTACGACCGGCTGCCGGCCGCGCGCGACGCGGCGATCGGCGCCGGGCTGCTCGATCGTGCGACCGTGCGCGAGGCGGCGCTCGCGCATGACGTCTGCCCGTACTATCTCGCGCAGGAGCTGGCGCGCTGGTCGGACATGGTGATCGGCGACTACAACTACTACTACGACGGCAGCGCGATGCTGCACACGCTCGCGCAACAGAACCAGTGGCGCGTCGGCGTGCTCGTCGACGAAGCGCACAACCTGCTCGACCGAGCGCGCAAGATGTACAGTGCGTCGCTCGACCCGTTCGCGTTCGCCGCCGCGCGCGAGGCCGCGCCGGTGGCGCTGCGCAAGCCGTTCGACCGGCTCGCACGCGCGTGGGGCACCCTCAATCGTGCACAAACCGGGCGCTATGCGGCGTATCCCGACATTCCCGGCCCGATCGTGTCGGCAGTGCAGAACCTCGTCTCGGCGATCGGCGAACACCTGACCGATGCGCCGCGCGCGAACGACGACGCGCTGCTGCGCTTTCATTTCGAGGCGATCCAGTTCGGCGTGCTCGCCGACGCGTTCGACAGCGCGTCGATCTTCGATGCGACGCTGCACGGGGAGCCGCTGCCGCGCCAGTCGGGGCTCGACGGCGTTGCGCCGGCCGCGCGCCGACGCCGTATCCAGTCGACGCTGTGCGTGCGCAACGTGATCCCGGCCGGTTTTCTCGCGTCGCGCTACGAGGCTGCGCGTGCGACCGTGCTGTTTTCCGGCACGCTGAGCCCGTTCCATTTCTATCGCGACACGCTCGGGCTGCCGGCCGATACCGGCTGGCTCGACGTCGAGGGGCCGTTTCGCGCCGAGCAGTTGACCGTGCGCGTCGCGAGCCATGTGTCGACGCGCTGGCGCGACCGCGACCGTTCGCTCGAACCGATCGCGGACCTGATCGCCGCGCAGTACGCGACGCGACCCGGCAACTACCTCGGTTTTCTCAGCAGCTTCGACTATCTCGGGCGCGTCGTCGCACTGATGCAGGCTCGGCATCCGGACGTGCCCGTGTGGGCCCAGGCGCCCGGCATGGCTGAAAGCGAGCGCGACGCGTTTCTCGCCCGCTTCGATGCGGGCGGCCGCGGCGTCGGCTTCGCGGTGCTGGGCGGCGCGTTCTCGGAAGGTGTGGACCTGGTCGGCGAGCGGCTGATCGGTGCGTTCATCGCGACGCTCGGGCTGCCGCAGGTCAACGACGTCAACGAGCAGATGCGACGCGCGATGGATGCGCGTTTCGGCAACGGATACGACTACACGTACCTGTATCCGGGCTTGCAGAAGGTCGTGCAGGCGGCCGGACGCGTGATCCGCACCGAACACGACGAGGGCGTCGTGCATCTGATCGACGATCGCTACCGGCGGCGGGAGGTGCGCGACCTGCTGCCGAGGTGGTGGCGGATCGGGTGAGGTCGCGGCGCGGGTGCCGCAAGGGCCGGGTGCTTGCGCCTACAGCACGTTGAGCATCGCGAGCGCGGCTTCCTGCAGATGCGGCAGCACGCGGCGCACTGCCGCATCGGTCGTCTCCGCGCCGATCGGCATGTTCGTGCTCAGCGCGGCGACGACTGTGCCATGACGGTTCTTCAGCGGCACCGCGATTCCGCGCACGCCGACCTGCAATTGCTGTTCGATCACCGCGTAGCCTGCGTCGCGGGCGTGGTCGACTTGTTCGAGCAGGCGCGCCTTGTTGGTGATCGTGTGCGGCGTGAACGGCGCGAGCGCCGTGTCGTCGAGCCACGTGCGGACGGCTTCCCGATCCGGATGATGCGCGAGCAACACGACGCCCGGCGACGTCAGCGGCGCCGGCACGCGCGCGCCGAGCACGAAGCCCGTCGTCATCACGCGCGACACGCCGTTGCGCGCGATGAACACGAGCTCCCATCCGTCGAGCACGCTCACGTACGCCGATTCGTTCAGCGACGCGCTCAGTTGCTGCAGATACGGCTGGACCGTGCGCGGCAGGCGCGCGGAATCGAAGTACGACCAGCCGACCCGCAGCACGCGCGGCGTGAGGCCGTACAGCTTGCCGTCGGTGTACACGTAGCCGAGCGATTCGAGCGTCAGCAGGTAGCGGCGCGCGGCCGTGCGCGTGAGGCCGGTGCGGGCGGCGGCCTGGGTGGGCGTCATGCGCGCGTGCTGGCTGTCGAACGCCTCGAGGATCATCAGGCCTTTTTCGAGGCCGGCAATCCAGTCGCGTCGGTCGAGTTCGGGCTTTTTCATGGAGGCGTTGGGGTGGATGTGCGCTGTTCGCGCAAGAATGGGCGATTATCGCGCGAGTCGTGCGGCAAAGCGAGCGCGCGGCATCCGAGCCGTCCAATCGGTTAGCTTGCGGATTTGCATTGTAGATATACAATTTATCGCGTATATCCATGGAGGCTCATATGCAGGTTGCAAAGTGGGGCAATAGCCTGGCGGTTCGCCTTCCGGCCAGCGTGGTCGACGCACTGGAGCTCCGCGAAGGGGACGATATCGAAATCGTGGTCGATAGCCCTCGGGTTTTTGCCGTGAGTCGCAAGCCGAGGCCCGACGAGCTTCTGCAGCGGTTGAGGCGTTTCAGGGGCAAGCTGCCTGCCGATTTCAAGTTCAGCCGGGACGATGCGAATGAGCAGGATTGAGTCCGAGAAATCGTTCGTCGACAGCAATGTCGTGCTTTATCTGCTGTCCGAGGACGAAACCAAGGCAAACCTCGCGGAAGCACTGTTTCTCCGGCGGCCGACCATCAGTGTCCAGGTACTGAACGAAGTCGCCAGCGTTTGCAGTCGCAAATTGCGAATGCCGTGGCGGGACGTGGGGCAGTTTCTGGAGCCGATCAGGAGTTTGTGCCGTGTCGTGCCGATCACGGTCGATGCGCACGACCTCGCGCGACGGCTCGCGGAGTGGCACCGCTTGTCTTTCTACGACGCGTGCATCGTGGCAACTGCTTCGATCGAGGGGTGTGAATACCTCTACACCGAAGACATGCACGATGGCTTGCGAGTGGCGGGCGGTCCGGAGTTGCGAAATCCGTTTGCGTGAATGCCGGCGGTTCCTGGCACGCGGGCGCAGCCGAGAGTGACGATGGGCGAACCCGACGGCCACCGATGGATGAAGAGGGTTCTCCGGCGTATCGGCGCCGCGGGTCGAATGTGAAAAGCGGGCGAGTCGGATGCGGCGCGAACGTTACGCCCGCCGCATCCGGACGAACGTTACTCGCTGCTCGTCCACTCGACGTTCGCGCCGACCGAACGCAGGTTTTCGACGAAATGCGGATGCGCGCGGCGGATCGGCAGCGCGTTCATGATTTCCGAGCGGCCTTCGATGCTCGCGGCCACCATCAGCAGCGCGATCGCGACGCGAATGATGTAAGGGCTTTCGACGCGCGCCGGCGTCAGTTGCAGCCCGCCGAACGTGATCAGGCGGTGCGGATCCGACAGCAGCACGTGCGCGCCGAACTTCGACAGTTCGCCGGACCAGCCGAGCGCGCCGTCGTAGACCTTGTTCCAGAACATCGCGCTGCCTTCCGCACGCACGCCGAGCGCGATGAAGATCGGCAGCAGGTCGACCGGCAGGTACGGCCACGGTGCGGCTTCGACCTTGGTCAGGATGTTCTGCGTGAACGGCCGGCGCACGCGCAGCGGGCCGTCGCGTTCCGCGCGCGACCAGCCGTCGCGGTGCGTGATGTTCACGCCGAACTTCGCGAACGTGCGGTCGATCAGCGGGAAATGCTCCGGCGACGAGTTGCGCACCGTGATGTCGCCGCCCGTGATCGCGCCGAGCGCGAGGAACGTCGCGATTTCGTGGAAATCCTCGGCGAAGCGGAATTCGCCGCCGCCGAGCTTGCCGCCGCCTGTCACGCACAGGCGCGAAGTGCCGATGCCCTCGATCGCGACGCCGATCATCGCCAGGAACTGGCAGAACTCCTGCACGTGCGGCTCGGACGCTGCGTTCATCAGCGTGGACGTGCCGCCTGCAGCTGTTGCGCACAGCGCGAAGTTTTCGGTGGTCGTCACCGACGCGTAGTCGAACCAGTGGTCGTTCGCCGTCAGCGGGCCGTCGGCGCGGACGATCAGCGAATCGGGCGTGCGCTCGATATGCGCGCCGAAACGCTCGAACACCTCGACGTGCGGATCGATTTCGCGCACGCCGAGCGTGCAGCCCTTCACGTCGTTCTCGAGGCGCGCGACGCCGAAGCGCGCGAGCAGCGGCGGAATCAGCATGATCGACGAGCGCATCGCTTCCGGCAGCCGGTGGACGGCCGGATCGAACGTCGTATTGCGATGGTGGAGCTCGAGGATGCCTGTCGCGAAGTCGACCGACACGTCGCTGCCCAGCGCGCGGAAGATGTCGAGGATCTTGCGTACGTCGGTGATGTCCGGCACGCCGACGAGGCGCAGCGGTTGATCGGTCAACAGGGTTGCGCACAGAATCGGCAGGACGGCGTTCTTGTTCGCGGACGGCTTGATGTCCCCGCGCAGCGGGGTGCCGCCGTGGACGATGAGATTCGACATGATATGGGGGCGTATCGGTGACTGACGTAGGCCCATATGATGCCACTGGTCGGCGGGCGGCGTGGAATGTTCAGAGGCGAAAAAGGGGGGGCTGCGCGTGTGATTGACGGTGTTTGACGTTGGATGGCGTCCGTACCGTTCGGTATGCGCGAGCAGGGGGGCGCGGGAAATGGCCGGACGCGCACCGCGCACCGGCCATCCGGTCACCCGATCACTGCGCCGCCCGCATCCGCGCGGCGACCACCAGCGAGATCAGGCAACCCACTGCGAGATAGCCGGCGACGAGGTGCCACGAGCCACCGGCGATGCTGACGAGCGCCACCGCGATGAACGGCGTGAACCCGCCGCCGACCACACTCGCGAACTGGTAACCGACGCCCGCGCCGCTGTAACGGTATTCCGCGCCGAACAGCTCGGTGAAGAGCGGCTGCTGGACGCTCACAACCATGTCGTGCGCGGCATTCGCCAGCAGGATCGAGCAGATCACGATCCATACGGTCGAGCGCGATTCCAGCGCGACGAAGAACGGCACCGCTGCTGCGAGGCCGATCAGCGCGCCGATCAGGTAGATGCGGCGCAGACCGAAGCGGTCGGCCAGCCACGCGAAGCACGGGATCGTCACGCAGCTCACCGCGCCGACCAGCAGGCCGATGTTCAGGAACAGGTCGCGCGACATGCCCAGGTTCGTGGTCGAATAGCTGAGCGCGAACGCGGTGACGATATACATCGTGAACAGTTCGGCAAGACGCAGCGCGACGATCAACAGGAACGCCTTCGGGTGGCGCGTGAGCGCTTCCAGCACGGGCAGGCGCACCTTGTGGTTGCCGTGCTCGACCTTCTCGACGAACTCCCGCGATTCGTCCATGCTCTTGCGTACCCACAGGCCGATCAGCACCAGCACGATGCTGAACACGAACGGCAGGCGCCAGGCCCAGGCCTTGAACGCTGCCTCGCCGAGCGTGTGGCTCAGGATCGACACGATGCCAGTGGCCAACACGAGCCCGACACCGTAGCCGACCTGCACGCCGCTGCTGTAGAACGCCTTCTTCTGCTTCGGCGCGCTCTCGACGGCCATCAGTGCCGCGCCGCCCCATTCGCCGCCGACCGCGAAACCCTGGATCGCGCGCATCAGCACCAGCAGCACGGGCGCCCACCAGCCGATCGACGCGAAAGTCGGCAGCAGGCCGATCGCGACGGTCGACAGCCCCATCAGCATCACGGTCAGCACAAGCATCCGCTTGCGCCCGAGCCGGTCGCCGTAGTGGCCGAACACGACGCCGCCGAGCGGGCGGAACAGGAAGCCGACGCCGAACGTCGCGAACGCGGCGAGCGTGCCCATCGTCGGGCTGATTTTCGGGAAGAATTCGGAGTTGAATACGAGTGCTGCGACGATCCCGTACAACAGGAAGTCGTACCAGTCGACGACGGCGCCGACGAAACTGCCGATCGCGGCCTTGCGGGCCTGGCTGCGCGCCCGGGCGCCGGCGGCGGTGTCGAGGGTGTCGATGGTTGGGGTCATGACTGTGTCTCCTGGTACGGCGCATCGTGGAGTCCGATGCTGCATTGAAGTCGAAGGGTGAACGGAGAATAGGGCGCGCGCCGCGTCCCGGCAATTGGCCGATCGGTCAAAGTGCGCGATTATCGTTCAATGACGTGCGATTATCGAACGATTTCCGGGTTTGCACTAGGCGGCGTGCCAATATCCCGTTCGGCCAGGGTGTGCCGCAGTGAACGATCTGGTTAAAATCTGCACCATTAAAAGTTCGCCCGATCCGCGTGGCTATCCGGCCGTCTCATCGGCCGGGTGTGCCGCCCGTACCGGGCGCCGTCCCCATCGACCGCTTGTCTCCGGAGAATGGAATGCCCGGTAATTCCCACCCCCTGTCCAGCGATACGCCGCCCGTTGCCGATTCGGCTGCCAATCCGCTCGGAATGGCCGGCCTGGAATTTGTCGAGTTCGCGGCGCCGGTTCCGGAAGCGCTCGCGCAACGCTTCGAGCAGCTCGGGTTCAAGGCGATCGCGCGCCACGTCAGCAAGAACGTCACGCTGTACCGGCAAGGGCAGATGCAGTTCCTGATCAACGCCGAACCCGATTCGTTCGCCGCGCGCTACGCGGAGGAATATGGAATGGGCGTCTGCGCGATCGGCATTCGCGTGGCCAGCGCACGGCGTTCGTTCGAGCGCGCGATCGAGCTGGGCGCGTGGGCGTTCGAAGGCGAGCGGATCGGCGTCGGCGAACTGAAGATTCCCGCGATCCAGGGCATCGGCGATTCACACCTCTATTTCGTCGACCGCTGGCGCGGGCGCGACGGCCAGCGCGGCGGCGTCGGCGATATCTCGATCTTCGACATCGACTTCCGGCCGATCGACATCGCGACCGCACATACCGATCTCGACTGCGCGGGCACCGGCCTGCAGCAGGTCGACCACTTCACGCAGACGGTCGGCGCGGGGCGCATGCGCGAGTGGCTCGACTTCTATCATGACCTGCTGCACTTCCGCGAAATCCACGAAATCGACGCGCACTGGCATGTGTCTGAAGAATCGCGCGTGATGGTGTCGCCGTGCGGTGCGGTGCGCATTCCGGTCTATGAAGAAGGCACGCGGCGCACGGAGCTGATGCACGCGTATCTGCCGGACCATCCGGGCGAAGGTGTCCAGCACGTCGCGCTCTCGACCGGCGACATCCTGGCGAGCGTCGACGCGCTGCGCGCGAACGGCGTCGAGTTCATCGAGCCGCCCGCACGCTACTACGACGAGGTCGACACGCGACTGCCGGGGCACGGTGTCGATCTCGACGCGCTGCGTCGGCGCGCGGTGCTGGTCGACGGCGAAATCGGCAGCGACGGCGTGCCGCGCCTGTTCTTCCAGACCTTCGTCAAGCGCCGGCCCGGCGAGATCTTCTTCGAGATCGTGCAGCGCAAAGGGCACCACGGGTTCGGGGAAGGCAACCTCGCGGCGCTCGCTCGCGCCCGCGACGCCGGCTGATCGCCGGCTGCCGCTGTCTCGGGCAAGCAGCAAGCAGCGTTACACGCCGCCGAATGTCATGCACCGGCGGCCGGCATGCGGTTCGGCGCCGGATCGTTCGGCTCGTGGAGCACGCATGCGGTGCCGCCCGGCGTGTACATCGACACGACGCAGCGGTTGCACGACGTGCAGCCTGACCGGGCGAGCCGGCCATCGCGCAGTCCGTTGACGAAATCCGGCTCGAACACGAGCGCGCGGGCCAGCGCGACCGCATCGAACCCTTCGTGCATCGCCAGCGCGACGTTCTCGCGCGAGCGCACGCCGCCGAGATAGGCGAGCGGCATCCGGACGGCCGCGCGCACCTTCTTCGAGTGCTCGAGGAAGTACATTTCGCGAAACGCGCCCATCTTCGGCTCGGTGAGTTTCTGCAGCGCCATCGCGGCGCGCACGATCGCATTGTCGGCGTTCGCGCGCGCATCGCCGGGCAGCGGGCTGCCGAACAACTGCCACACCGATTCGACGTTCATTCCGCCGCTCAGCACGAGCAGGTGCGCGCCTTCCGCTTCGAGCAGCCGCGCGATCTCGCTCGCGTCGTCGGCCGTCCCGCCGCCGCGCACGCCTTCGGTCACGCCGATCTTGCACACCACGGCGAGATCGCGGCCGACCGCGTCGAGCACGCGGCGCAGCACTTCGACTGGAAACGCCGCGCGCCGCGCCGCATCGCCGCCGTACGCATCGCGGCGGCGGTTGTACAGCGGCGACAGGAACTGGCTCAGCAAATAGCCGTGCCCCATGTGGATTTCGACCGCATCGAACCCGGCGTCGCGCGCATGCCGCGCCGCGCGCGCGAATTCGTCGGCGATGGCGCTCATCTGATCGCGCGTCATTGCCTGCTTCAGAAAGCGGCCGCTCATCACGCCGACCTTGTTGAAACCGCCCGACGCGCTCAACGGCCGCTTCGTCGACAGCGACGGCAGGAACGTGAAGCAGCCGCCGTGCGTGATCTGTGCGGACGCCGCCGCGCCGTGCCGATGGACCGCATCGGTAAGCGCGCGGAATTGCCGGATCGTCGGCACGTCGAGCTGTGCCTGGTCGACGAACGTACGACCGTCGTCGCTGATCGCGCAGTACGCGACGGTCGTCAGCGCGGCGCCGCCCTCGGCGATGCGCTCGTGAAACCGCACCAGCGCGCGCGACGGCACGCCGTTCGGCGTCATGCCTTCGTTGGTCGCCGACTTGATCAGCCGGTTGCTCAGTGTCAGCGGGCCGATCTGCAGCGGGGTGAATGCGGTATCGAGGGCAGCGGGTTTCATGTCGGGCAGGCATCGGGAATGGGCACGGCGACCATTGTGCGCAGTCGGTAGCGGCGTGCATCGTCCGCGTGGATGACCCGTGGCGATGGCCGCGGGCGCGCCGTCCGGTCAGCCGCCCAGCTTGCGCGCCTGACGGCGCATGCCGTCGAAGATCGCATCGGCGACGTCCGCCGGGAAATCCGCCGGAATGCGCGATGCGACGTCGGCGATCGCCGGTTCGGTGCGTGCGGCCACATCGGCCATGGCCGCACGGA
>NZ_JAGIXF010000105.1:0-17927 GCF_021483755.1 Burkholderia sp. WTPI3
TGCCTTTCCCGGCGTGACGGTCGATTGGGCCGTGGACGAGTCGTGTGCCGAAGCCGTGCGCTGGCACCCGGGCGTCAGCAACGTGTTTTGCGCACCGCTGCGGCGGTTCAAGAAGCGCCGAAATGGCCGTGACCTGAAGGCGATTTCCGCGTCGATCGGCGCGTTGCGCGCGCACCGCTATGATGCCGTCATCGACCTGCATGGCGTCTACAAGAGCGCGATCATCTCGGTGCTCGCGCGTGCCGCGCGCCGCGTCGGCTATCAGACGCAGGATCTTGGCGAGACGGGCGCCCGCTTCGCGTACTCGCATCGCTTCGGTCCGCGCCCGGATTGCGACGCGTGGCACGGGATGCGCGTGAGCGCCGGCCAGGCGCTGGGCTATGTCCCTGAAGGTGTCGCTGCATACGGCATCGTGGCGCCGCGGGACACGAGCCTGCCGGCCGCCGTGTCCGACGGTGCGCCGTTCATGCTGCTATTTCACGCAACCTCCAATCCGGACAAGAAATGGCCGGCCGACTACTGGGCCGTGCTCGCCATGCAGATGATGGCGCGCGGCATGCGCGTGCTGGTGCCGTGGGGATCGGCCGCCGAACATGACGACGCGCGGGACATCGCGGCACGCGCGCCGGGCGCGGTCGTGCTGCCCGCGATGTCGGTGCGTGAACTGGGCGCGGCCATCGGCCGGGCTGCGCTCGTGGTGGGCGTCGATACCGGATTCGTGCACATGGCGCATGCACTGCAACGGCCGACCGTGATGATTTTCGTCGCGACGTCTCGCCATCATTGCGGCATCGGCGGCGCGCCGAATGCGCTGTCGATCGGCGAACCGGACGCGATGCCGTCTGTTGACCAGGTGATGATCGCCCTTGGCAAAGTCCAATGTGCTCACAAGGAATGCGAGTCCCTGGGTTCGTGACAAACGCGACCGACACCCCGCATCGGACGACGCGAGCTTCGTGAATGCCTTGCGACGTTCGATCGCGGGGCCCGGCGGTAGCTCTGAACCCGCCAGGCTCTCCGTCGAAACGGCGAGAATGGTCGATGACGCCTGCTCGACCAGGCACTATCGATCGGATATGGCGGCGTAGAAGATGACGGCCATCGCAGCGCAAGCCCGCGCCTGTTTCCCCTTTTCACTCGAGGAGACCACCCTCACCCAAGCTCGCGCGTCGCCGCACCCGGATCGATCGCCACGATCACATTGGCCACGACCCCGCGTGCCGGATCGCGCGAGTTCGCCAACGTGGTACGCGCAACGGCTTGAGCGCCATGCTGGCTCGCGTAGACCGGATCCTCGGTCAGCGCGACACGGGCAACGCGGTTGTCGCGATACGGCGCCACGTCCCGCATCAACGGCGCGATCAGCGTTTCCGGAAGAAACACTTGCCCGGTGTGCGCGACGTGATCGCCATGCGACGCGCTCGCTGCCGAGCGGACACGGAAATGCACGTGATTCGTTCGCCCCGGGTATACGCCGGGAACGATCGAATCGAAACGTGCGATGCCGTTTCGATCGGTAGGCTGCACCCCGCGCAAGAACGTCAACGCGTCGGTCGGGTGCGGTGCCGGCGGCATGCCCGTCGGTAGCCCACGATTCGCGTCAGCCGGACCGAAGCCGGACGGCGGCGGCCCGGGCGGCGCTCCAGCGGTCGGCCCCGAATGCGAGAGCTGGCCAAAACCCGAATAGACGCCGAGCGCGTCGCATTGCCAGACGTCGACGAGCGCATCGGCCAGCGGCACGCAGCCGCGCACGTCGATCACCGTGAAACGAAGATCGAGCGTCACGCCCGGCTTGTGCTCGCGAATGTCGCGCCGCATCAGGCGCTTGTCGAGATAGTACGGACCGAGGACTTGCTCCGCACTTGCCACGCACACCCCCGTGTTCGCCGCGAATCCGGGGCGGGCATGCATGGCAAAGCCGAGCGCAGCGCCTGTCGTCAACACGGACGACAGAAACGCGCGACGGGACAGACTGGAACGATAGAGCATGACGAGTCTCGGTTTGACGCACGGGAGCAAGCCGATTCCAGCGGTGCCTTAGCGCGACGAATTGAAGGAAATCGTGAGCGGCCGGTTGGATTCCGCGGACGACACACGGCAGCTACATGTCCGGCGGCGGCACGGCCGGCCGCCGGGGATCGCATCGATCAGCTCAACGCGGACGGGTGCGGCACGATGATCGCGCCTTGCGGCCCGCCCCAGCCGCCGCAATACGGCAACAGGCAACATCCGCCGAGCGCGGAAAACAGTGCGACCAATACCGCCAGTGCAAGCGTGTTTTTCATGTCACTCGCTGTCCATTCAATGATGCGGGCCGCTGAGGATACTCGTGATCACGCCGGTCGTAATCGCGGCCAGCACGAAATCGCCGTCGATCTGCAACCACTGATAGCCGGACGGCGGCGGCTGAAGGTCGTGCCCGCGCCAGTCGTCGACCACATACTTCGGACCGCGATAGTCCTGCGGTACGCGTCCGCCGCGGCGATGCCAGCCGCCTCGCGCAGAGTCCATCCGCACGTCGGGGCGCGAACGCATCGCGCCATCGCGATCCGGCGCACGATCCGGCCGCATCTCGTGGGCGTGGTCCGCCCCGGGTCCGCCCGGTTCGTCGCCGGGCCCCTGCTGCGCCGACGCGCCGATCGACGTTCCAAACATCCCGGCGGCAACGAGCAACGCGAGAATCCGTTTCTTCATGGTACTTTTCTCCTGAAATCAAACACGACAATCCGCATGCCGCCCGCGAACTGACCGAAACACGTCACGTCGTGAATGCACTGCATCTGGAGACGGCCGCCATCTGCCGCCCCCGACTTCCGACAATCGATTGAAGTTCACCGGTCCCGGGCTATGGTCACGACTGCCCGGACGCATGCCGAGCCTCGCCTGCTTGCGACGCATCGTCGGCCCTTTCCGACCAGCCGCCGCCGAGCACCTTGTACAGCGTCACCAGATTCGACAGCTTCGACAGCTGATCGGTAACGAACTGCTGCTGCGCCGTATACAACGTTCGTTGCGCGGTCAGCAGCGTGAGGAAGCTGTCGGTGCCGGTCCGGTAGCGCGCTTGCGCAATATCGTAGTAATCCTGAGCGGATTGCACATACTCGCGATCGGCGTCGACCTGTGTCACATAGGTCTCACGCCCAGCCAGCGCATTGGCGACTTCCTTGAACGCGGTCTGGATCGCCTTCTCGTAGTCCGCCACGTCGATGTCCTTCTCGATCCGTGCAACGTCGAGCGATGCCTTGTTGCTGCCGTAATCGAAGATCGGCATCGTGATCGACGGCGCGAAAGTCCATGCGCCAGTGCCGGCCTTGAACAACTGCGTCAGGCCGGTGCTGGCCGTCCCGGCCGTCGCCGTCAGCTCGATCTTCGGGAAGAACGCGGCGCGCGCGGCGCCGACGTTCGCGTTCGCGGCCTTCAGCGCATGTTCGGCAGCCTCGATGTCGGGCCGGCGCGCCAGCAGGTCGGCCGGCACGCCGGCGCCGATGTCCGCGAACATCGCGTCGCCGTCGAACAGCGTCGGTCCCGAGTCGAGATCGTCCGGCAGCGCGCAGCCGATCTGCGCCGCGAGCGTGTTGCGGTCCTGCGCGACCGCCCGCGTGTACGACGCGACGCTCGCCTTCGCGCTCGCGAGCGACGTCTGCGCCTCGCGCACGTCCTGCAGCGACGCGCTGCCGATCTTCTGCATCGCGACCGTCAGGTCGTAGGTGCGCTGGTCGGCCGCCGCCGTATCCGTCGTGATCTTCAGCATCGCCTGGTCGGCGCGCAGTTGCAGATAGTCGGTCGCGACGGTTGCGACCAGCGACAACTGCGTGCTCACGCGCGACGCATCGGTCGACAGGAAGTTCTCGAGCGCCTGCCGCTTCAGGCTTTGCAGGCGGCCGAAGAAGTCGATTTCCCACGACGTCGTACCGACCGACACGCTGCTCGATCGCGTGATCGTGCCGTCGCTGCGTGCATTCGACAGCGCTCCGATCGCGTCGATCGACGGTGCGAGCGCCGCACGCGTGATGCGGTACTGCGCTTCGTATTCGGCGACCTGAAGCGCGGCAACGCGCAGGTCGCGGTTGTTGTCGAGCGCGAGCGCGATCAGCTTCTGCAGGTGCGGGTCGCGATAGAAATCGCGCCAGCCGACTTCGGCCGCCACCGGCGTCGCGGCCCCGCTGGCCGCGGATGGAGCGGACGCCGTTCCGTACGCCGGCCCGTTCGGCCATGCGCCGGCGATCGGTGCGGCCGGACGTTGATAGACGGGGTCGAGCGAGCACGCGGCGAGCGCGACAACGCAAACCAGCGCCAGGTGTTTCAGTTTCATGCTTGTTCCTCGTCGTGCCGCGTGTCGTCGTGGCCATGTTCGTTGAATAACCTGCGCACGACGATGAAAAACACCGGCACGAAAAATATCGCGAGCACCGTCGCGGCGATCATCCCGCCCGCGACGCCTGTCCCGATCGCATGCCGGGCGGCAGAGCCCGCGCCGGTGCTGATCACGAGCGGCAACACGCCGAACACGAACGCGAGGGACGTCATCAGGATCGGCCGCAACCGCAGGTGCGCGGCCTCGAGCGTCGCGTCGAGCAGCCCGCGCCCCTGCGCCTGCAGGTCCTTCGCGAATTCGACGATCAGGATCGCGTTCTTCGTCGACAGGCCGATCGTCGTCAACAGGCCGACCTTGAAGTACACGTCGTTCGACAAGCCGCGAAGATGCGCGGCGGCTAGCGCACCGAGCACGCCGATCGGCACCACGAGGATCACCGCGAGCGGCACCGACCAGCTTTCGTACAGCCCGGCCAGACACAGGAACACGACGATCAGCGAGATCGCGTATAGGTAGGTCGCCTGCGAGCCGGCCAGCACCTCCTGATACGACTGGCCCGTCCATTCGATGCCGAAGCCGTTCGGCAATTGCTGCGCAATCTTCTCGACCGCCTTCATCGCCTGGCCGGTACTGACGCCGGGCGCCGTCTGCGCGCTCATTTCCATCGCGAGCTCGCGGTTGTAGCGTTCGATCTGCGGCGGGCCGAAGGTCCAGCGCGTGCTGGAAAACGCCGAGAACGGCACCATCTGCCCGTCGTAGGACGTCGTCGCCGACGAAGCCGACGTGCCCGACGACGAACCGGATGACGAGGAAGACGACGATGAATCGGCGCGCACATACCACTGCCCGATGTCCGACGGCATCATCCGGTACGGCGCGTCGGCCTGCACGTAGACCTTCTGGATCCGGCCGGTATCGATGTAGTTGTTCACGTACGACGAGCCGAACGCGGTCGACAGCGTCGTGTCGATATCCGAAATCGCCAGCCCGAGCGCACCGGCCTTCTCGCGGTCGATGTCGACATAGAGCTGCGGCGTGTCCTCGAGGCCTGCCGGGCGTGTCATCGCGAGCGACGGCTCCGTGGCGGCCAGCGCCATGAAGCGGTTGCGCGCGCTCAGCAGCTTGTCGTGCCCCTGGCCCGAACGATCCTCGATCTCGAAGTCGAGGCCGCTTTGCGTGCCGAGCCCCTGGATCGCGGGCTGGTTCATCACGAAGATCTGCGCATCGCGACGCTTCGCGAACGCGGCGTTCGCACGATTGATCACCGCCTGCGCGCTGTCGTTCGAGCCGCGCTGGCCCCAGTCCTTGAGCTGCACGAAGGCGAACGCGTTGTTCTGCCCCTGGCCGTTGAAGCTGAACCCGTTGACCGTCATGATGTGCGCGACGGCCGGCTGCTTCATGAAATACTGTTCGACCGCCTGGACTGTCTTCAGCGTGCTCGATGCCGGCGTGCCGACCGGCGCGGAAACGGACACCATGATCGAGCCCTGGTCCTCTTCCGGCAGATACGACGACGGCAGCGTCACGAACAACAGCGCGACGATGCCGGCGATCAGCGCATAGGCGATCATCCAGCGCGCGGGCTTTGCGACGACGCGTGCAAGTGTCGCGCTGTATCCCGCGTTGCTTTTCTCGAACATGCGGTTGAACGCGCCGAGGAACCCGCGGCGCGCGTGCTGCTCGGCCGACGTGGGCGTGAGCAGCGTCGCGCACAGCGCGGGCGTCAGCGTCAACGCGAGCAGCACGGACAACACCATCGCGGAGACGATCGTCACCGAGAACTGCCGGTAGATCGCGCCCGTCGAGCCCGAGAAGAACGCCATCGGAATGAACACCGCCGTCAGCACGGTCGTCACGCCGACGAGTGCGCCGGTGATCTGCCCCATCGCCTTCTTCGTCGCGGCCTTCGGCCCGAGCTTCTCGTCGGCCATGATCCGCTCGACGTTCTCGACCACGACGATCGCATCGTCGACCAGCAGCCCGATGGCGAGCACCATCGCGAACATCGACAGCACGTTGATCGAGAACCCGATCGCCGACATCACGCCCAGCGTGCCCAGCAGCGCGACCGGCACGACGATGGTCGGGATCAGCGTCGCGCGCAGGTTCTGCAGGAACAGGTACATCACGAGGAACACCAGGATCACGGCCTCGAAGAGCGTCTTCACGACTTCCTCGATCGAGATCCTCACGAACGGTGTCGAATCGTACGGGTAGCTGATCGCGACGTCCTTCGGCAACTGCGGCTGCAGTTCGGCCAGCTTCGCGCGCACCTTCTTCGCCGTCGACATCGCGTTCGCACCGGTCGACAGCTTGATCGCGAGCGCGGCGGCCGGCTTGCCGTCGCTGCGCGACGACGTATCGTACGAATCGCCGCCGACCTCGACGCGCGCGACGTCCTTCAGCAGCACTTTCGAGCCGTCGGCATTGACGCGCAGCAGGATGTTGCCGAACTGCCCGGGCGTGGTCAGCAGGCTCGACGACGCGATGGTCGCGTTGATCGCCTGCGCATCCGTCGCGGGCGCCCCGCCCAGCTCGCCGACCGACAACTGCACGTTCTGGTTGGTGATGGCGGTCGTCACGTCCGACGCGGTGAGCCCGACGCTCTTCAGCCTGACCGGGTTCAGCCAGATCCGCATCGCGTGCTCGGCGCCGAACAGCGTGACGTCGCCGACGCCGGTCAGCTGCGTGAGCGGATCCTCGATCTGCGTCGCGATCACGTTGCCGAGATCGATCGAGTTCAGCGTGCCGCCGGGCGACGACAGCGCGACGATCATCAGGAAGTTGCTGGACGCCTTCGCGACCTGCACGCCTTGTTCCTGGACGGTTTCGGGCAACGACGCCGATGCCTGCGTCACCTTGTTCTGCACCTGCACCTGCGCGATGTCGGCGTTGGTGCCGGGTGCGAACGTCAGGTTGATCGTCGCCTGCCCCGCGTTGCTGCTCGTCGACGACATGTACAGCAGGTTGTCGATGCCGGACAGCTTCTGCTCGATCACCTGCGTGACGGTCCTGGCCACCGTATCGGCCGACGCACCCGGATAGGTCGCGCTCACGCGCACCGACGGCGGCGCGATGGTCGGATACTGCTCGACCGGCAGCGTCGTGGTCGCGGCGCCGCCGATCAGCATGATCACGATCGCGATCACCCATGCGAGGATCGGGCGCTGTATGAAGAATCCTGCCATGCGCCCTCCTTACGACTTCGCGGCCGACGTATCGGCCGCCACGTGCACCGCCGTGCCGGCCTGCACCTTCTGCAAGCCGTCGACGATCACGCGATCGCCCGCCTTCAATCCGCTCGACACGATCCACTGGTCGCGATAGGCGGTATCGGCGTGCACGGCCACCTGCTTCGCGTGACCGGTCGCATCGACGACCCACACGCTCGCGGTGCCGTCCGACGCGCGCGTGACGGCGAGCTGCGGCACCAGCAGTGCATTCGCATCGACGCCCTCGTCGAGTTGCGCGCGCACGAACATCCCCGGCAGCAGTTCGCCGTCGGGGTTCGGGACGATGATCCGCAGCGTGACGGATCCGGTCGTCTGGTCGACGGTGATGCCTGAGAACTGCAGCACGCCGTCATGCGGATACGGCGTGCCGTCTTCCATCGTGAGCCGCACGACGGCGCCGTCGCCGGCGCGCTGCAGGCGGCCAGACGCATAGGCTTTGCGCAGTCGCAGCCATTCCGCGCTCGGGCGCGTGACGTCGAGATACATCCGGTCGTATGCCTGAATGGTCGCGAGCGCGGTGGTCTGGTCGGCCGTCACCAGCGCGCCTTCCGTCACCGACGACGCGCCGATGCGCCCGGCAATCGGCGCGGTGATCCGCGTGTAGCCGAGATTGACGCGCGCCGACTCGAGCGACGCGCGATCGGCCTGCACGTCGGCCTCGTCCTCGCGCACGGCCGCGACCGCGTCGTCGTTGTCCTGCGCGCTGACCGCGCCGATCTTCGCGAGCTGCGCGTAGCGCGCGGCCTTCGTCTTCGCCGACGCGAGCGTCGCCTCGGCCTTCGCAAGCGTGCCGCGCGCCTGGTCGTAGGTGGCCTGGTAAGCGGCCGGATCGATCTGGTACAGCACCTGTCCGGCCCTGACGTCAGCACCTTCGGTAAAGAGCCGCTTTCGGACGATCCCGCCGATCTGCGGCCGCACGTCGGATACCTGCAGCGCCGACAGACGCCCTGACAGCGCCGTGCGCTCGTCGATCCGCTGCGGCGCGAGGGTCTGGACGCCGACCTCGACGGCAGCTGCGGCGACGCCCGGCCCGGTTGCCGCGCCACGATCGCCGCAGCCCGCGAGCGCGAGCGATGCGAATAACGCCAGCATGACCGGCCAGCGCGCCGGCAACGCAGGCCCGGATAACGCCGGCAAACGCGACCGGCAACACGTCAACTGCTTGTTCATGTGTACGACCATCACCCTTCCACGACGTCGTGCACGATACATCAAATGCATCGTAAGTTGTTGATTCATATGTGCATTTATATAATGTGTCGTGATTGACACAGACCGATCGCGCACACCGGAGTACATTTGTCGGCGAATACGCCGCGGCCGCGCGCCGCATACGACACGCACGCAACAACGGGGACTCCATTGACCGGCAATTCCATCCTGATCGTCGAAGACGACGCAGACATCAGCGTCCCGCTGGCCGCCTTTCTGTCCGGCAAGGGCTACGTCACGCACGTCGCGGACAGCGTCGAAGCCGCCGACGCGCTGCTCGCGACGGACGACGTCGACCTGGTCCTGCTCGACGTGATGCTGCCGGGCAAGGACGGGCTCGATCTGTGCCGTCGCCTGCATGCGAAGGGCGGGCCGCGCATCATCATGCTGACGGCACTCGACGATCCGACGGACAAGGTGGTCGGCCTCGAACTCGGTGCGGACGACTACGTGCCCAAGCCGTTCGATCCGCGCGAGTTGCTGGCGCGCATCCGCGCCGTGTTGCGCCGCCCCGTCGCCGCGGAGGGCGACGAACGCAAACCGGTCACCGAACTGGTCCTGCAGTTC
Organism: Burkholderia sp. WTPI3; assembly: GCF_021483755.1. NCBI lineage: Bacteria > Pseudomonadati > Pseudomonadota > Betaproteobacteria > Burkholderiales > Burkholderiaceae > Burkholderia > Burkholderia sp. WTPI3. The sequence goes on from NZ_JAGIXF010000105.1 coordinate 9,328, forward strand.
TCGGGCTTCACGTTCTATCCGTACCGGCGTTTCGTACGCTCGCCGGCAGGCCTGCGAGTGCCGCTGACGGGCGCGGAAACCGACCTGCTGCTCGTGCTCTGCCAGCACGTCCGCGAGGTGCTCTCGCGCGAAGAGCTCATCAACCTCACGCGCGGAACCAACTTCCCGATCTCGGGGCGCTCGATCGATTTGCTCGTGAGTCGGTTGCGGCGCAAGCTTGCGGGCAACGATCCGCTCGAGGAAACGATCCGGACGGTACGCACCGACGGCTACGCGTTTCAGCCCGACGTGGTCTTCGTCTGATGCGCCGGGTCTTCTCCACCACGCTCGGGCAGATCCTGCTGATCCTGACGTGCTCGTCGAGCGCGACGGCCCTGCTGTTCATCGTTCTGCTGTCGCATCACACCCCGCCCGCTCCGCCGTGGCCATGGCAGAGCGCCTATCGCATCGCCAGCGTGGTCGAAAGTCTCCGCGCGGTGCCCGACGACGAGCGCGGCGCCGTGGTCACGACGATGCGGCAGCCGGGGCTGTCGTTCCGGCTCTCGCAGACGGCGTCGGCCTGCTCCGGAGAAACGCTGGACACCCGGGACCTCGAGTCCGTGCTGAAATCTGAGTTGACGGGTGCGACGGATCTATCCGTACGCGCTTGCGCGGCCGAACATGCCGGGGACGCGGCGATCCAGGTACGGGTGCCGCTCGGCAGCCGGACGCTCGAGATTCGGACCGCCCGCGATACGGTCGATCCACCGCGCTATTCCTTTCCCTTCTACGGCGCGTTGATCTTCATGTGCGTGGGCGTAGCCGCGATGTCGGCGTGGGCCATCTCGCGCGTGATCCGTCCGTTGCGACGATTGTCCGAACACGCCGACGCATTCGGCCAACAGATGTCGGTGTCGTCGATCGCGGAAGAAGGTCCGCTCGAAATTCGATCGGCGGCACATGCATTCAACCTGATGCAGGAGCGCATCACGCTGTCGATCCAGAACCGCACGCGCATGCTGGCCGCGATCAGCCACGACTTGCGTACGCCGCTGACGCGCATGCGACTGCAACTGGAAATGGAACAGAGTGAATATGTGCGCGACAAGCTGATACGAAACATCGAGCTGATGCAGTCGATGGTCACGTCCGCGCTCGCGTTCCTCAGCAGCGACGTGGACCGCGAAGAGAAGGAATGGCTCGATCTCGGCGCACTGATCTCCACGCTGTGCGACGAATACGAGGAAGCCGGCACGGCGGTGCACTATGTCGGCCCGGAGCAGATCCGCTTCTTCTGCCGGCCGGATGCGATGCGCCGGGTGCTGACGAACCTCATCGAGAATGCACTGCACTTCGGGAGCGGCGTCGCGGTGACCGCATCGGCCGACGGCCAGAGCGTGCATATCGATGTGGTCGACGACGGGCCAGGCATTCCCGAAGATCGGCTCAAGGACGTGATCGAGCCTTTCGTGCGTCTCGATCCGGCACGCGGCGACCGGCCGGGGAGCGTGGGGCTCGGCTTGTCGATCGTTCGGGAAATCGTTCATGCGCACGGCGGCACGTTTACGCTCGTCAATCGCAAACCGACCGGGCTCATCGCGCGAATCGTGCTTCCATGTCCGCGAGGCTGGAAGACCGCGCCCGGCAGCGAAACCCACGGCGGCGTGCCCGTTCCGTAATAACCGGCGTTCGATGCGCTCAGAGACACGCGCCGAATGACATTAGCGACTGGGGAGGTTGCGGGTATGGCGATTCCGGTCAGTGACCGCAAAATCGCGGCGCCCGCTTCTCCCTGAAAGCCGTGCGCGCTTCGACATAGTCTGCGCTGTTGGCCGCTCGACGGATAGCGGCTTCGGCCACTCGCTCGCCGTAGTTTTCCGAGACCGTTTCGAGCTCCGCCAAAATCGCCTTCGCACCGCGAATCGATAACGGCGCGACAGCCGTCATCGTCGCGGCACATCGGCGCGCGGCTTCGTACACATCGTCATGAACTTCGTCGATCAGACCCGCGCTCAGCGCATCGAAAGCACCGATCCGGGCACCCGTGAATAGAATACGTCGCGCGCGCCCGGGACCGACGAGATTGAAAAGCCGACGGGTACCAGCTGCGCCGTAGACCACCGACAACCTTGCCGCCGGAATTGCAAATGTGGCTTGCGGTACAGAAAATCGGATGTCGCACGCTAGCGCGAGATTGCATCCGCCGCCAATGCAATAACCGTTGATCGCAGCTATAACCGGCTTGCCGAGCGTTTCGAGTGCCCGGCATCCCGCCTCGTAAATCGCGTCATAGGCGAGCACCTGCGCCGTGTCGTTACGCAGTTCATCGAATTCCATGATGTCGGCACCCGCGCAAAAACTGTCACGACTGCCGGTGAGAACGACCGCGCGCACGTCATCGCGGCCATCGAGTTTCCCGGCAAGCCAGGCAAGGTCACGCCACATGTCGAGTGTCATCGCATTGCGCTTCTCGGGACGAGCTAGCGTAATGGTCGCGATATGGTCTTCAACGTGCAGTTCGAGTCCGTGGGCCGAGCCGGAGCGATCAGCGTTGATATCGAGGCGATGCATGAATGTCATCCTTGAGCGGCGGCAGCGGCCTCGACCGAGGCACCCGCCTGCAGCACGGCGCCCGATGCGATGAGATCCCCGACCTCGCCGTCAGTGAATCCGAAGCGACGCAGAATGTCGGTTGTATCCTGCCCGACACGCGGTGCCGCCCGCGATGCAATCCGCGTCGTGCCATTGAAATGGATCGGCAAACCGAGAGCGCGCGTCGTGCCCCCGTTCGGGGCCTCGACTTCGACCACCATTCGTGTCGCCTTCGACTGCTCGTGTTCCAGTGCCTGAGCGACATTTTGTACCGGGCCGGCCGGAACCGACGCCTCGTCGAATCGGCGTAGCCACGATGCCACGTCGTCCGTAGCCAGCACATCGTTGATGAGTCTCTCCAGTGTCTTTCTGTTGGCAAGTCGCGAATCCGGTGTCATGAAGCGCGGATCCGTCTTCCATTCGGGATGACCCAGCGTTTCGGCGATCCGTTCCCAGTTGGCCTCGTTCGCGCCACCGATCGCAACGCGTCCGTCTCGACAGCGATAGACCTGATAAGGCGAGATCAGCGGGTGCGCGGTGCCCGAGGGTTTCGCGATCGCGCCTCGCGAGAAATACGCGGCCGCGTACCAGTACATCTGCTGCAGCGACGCCTGCACCAGCGAAGTGTCGACGCGTTGCCCGAGCCCCGTGCGCAACCGGTGCACATAAGCAGCGAGGATGCCGAGCGCGGCGAGAATGCCGGCGTTGACGTCCGCGATCGATACGCCGGGCTTGACGGGCTCGCCGTCTTCCTCGCCCGTCACGCTGATAAGGCCGCTGAACGCCTGCAGAATCAGATCGAAGCCGCCTTTGCGCGCGAGCGGCCCTTCACGACCGTATCCGGTGATGGAGCAATAGATCAACGCCGGATTGAGCTGACTCAGCACTTCGTAGCCAAGTCCGAGACGTTCGATCACACCCGGACGAAAGTTTTCCGTCAACACGTCCGCCTGTCCTGCCAAACGCAGTAGCACTGCCTTTCCCGCATGGCTTTTGATATCGATCCCGATCGACTGCTTGCCCCGATTGAGCATCATGAACGACGGTGGGGTGCCCGCGTCGGATGCTTTCCCGTAACTTCTGGCGTCGTCGCCATAGGGAATCTTCTCGACCTTGTAAACGTCCGCCCCCATATCGGCCAACATCAAGCCGCATACCGGCCCTGCCATGATCTGAGACAGTTCGAGTACCTTGAGCCCTTTGAGCGGTTGCTGGAATGACGAAGTTTTTGTGTTTGACATTAGTACTCCTAATATCCAAATACATTCGTGAACAGGCAGACTATCGATCGTACTAGCGTTCCTCGACTATCGATGAGTGGGCGCCGGGAGCGTGCACCAGGTCCGCGATGACGGGCGAGACGGCGGCATGAGGCGAGCGACGTGCCGACCGGGTCACGACAAGCAGCAGGACGGCGCCAGAAACGAGCATTGCGACGAGGCACCAGAGTCCGGGAGACAGCGATCCAGTTCGCTCTTTCAAGAGACCGATCAACAGCGGCGCGATCATGCCCGAGCTGACACCGAGGCAATTGATGAATCCCACCGCGCTTGCGGCGAATTCCGCCGGCATCGCTGATGCGGGAATCGTCCAAAAGACGGGAATCGCGCCAATGACCCCGACCGCGCCAACACTGAGCAACGACATTGCGACGGAACAGCTCAGATGCGGCAGTGTGGACAGCCCAAGAGCGGCCGCACCGACGAGAAGCGCACCCGCGCAGTGCCAGCGTCTCTCGTTCATGCGATCGGAGCGGCGCGAAATCATGACCGTGCCGATTGCCGCCAGCCCCCAGGGGATCACTGAATACAGGCCGATCTCGAGCGGCGTGGTCGCGCCATAGGCACGAATGATCGCAGGCACCCAGAATCCCAACGCATAGACACCGGAGATCGAGCAAAAGTAAACGAGCGCAAACAGATACGCCTGCTTCGAACGAAGCATCCCGAACCGGCCAGTGGGGACGATCTGTCGCGATGCGGCGAGTCGGTCCTGCGCGAGCGCCTCTTCCAGCGAGCGTCGCTCCTGCGGCGACAGCCAGGTGGCTTCGGACGGCCCCTGCCGGAGAACCAGGAAGCAAATGAACGCCATCAGGCAACTGGGCAATCCCTCGAGCAGGAATAGCCATTGCCAGCCGGCCAATCCGGCGGCCATATGAAAACGGGTCATGATCCACCCCGACAGCGGCCCCACCACGACCCCTGCCACAGTTACGCCCGAGGTGAATACCGCAAAAGCGTGACTGCGATGCGTTTGCGGAAACCATGTCCCGAGATAGTAAATGACGCCGGGATAGAAGCCGGCCTCGAATGCGCCCAGCAGTAGCCGGCCTGCAAGGAATTCATATGGAGTCCGGATCAGCAGCATGCATGTCGATGACACCCCCCATCCAAGCATGATGAGGAAAAACACTCTCTTTGCCCCCCATCGGCGCAACAGCATGTTGGCCGGAACGGCAAACGCCACATAGGTTGTGAAATACAGGGTCGCGCCGAGGCCGTAGATACTGTCGGTGATGTGTCGCGCCTCACGCAATTGGATCTGTGCGAACGCGACGTTGTAACGATCCATCGAGCAGAGCACGTAGCTCACGAACAGCACGGGCACGATGCGCCAGAATGCCTTTGTGCATGCCGCCTCGCATGTCGTGGCGGATGGGGTGGAATTGCCTGACATGGTTGTCTCCATATGTTCCGTGTATTCGCAAAGATCTGTGTCTCCGCGTGCGCCGCAATCCATCACGGACAGGTCGATTGTATGAAACCGATCAATACGCAAACAAATATGGAATGCCGATGGACCGATAAGACTGGCTTATCGCCTTGGCGTTAACACGTCAATCATGAGAGACCAGTCTGGCATGCTCCCATCGTTTCGATCGGATCAAGGCCTGAATGATGTCGAGCATGCAATCGCGCACCACCTCGGCCGCGCGGCTCAATGGCACCGAGTCGGAGATGCACACCGAAAGCTCACGCGACAGGGAGCGATCCGACACACGCAGCGCACGGATTCTGCCGCGCTGTACCTCATCGGCCACGGCCGACCAGGGCAGCACGCCCCAACCCAGCCCGGAAGAAACCAGTCGAACCACCATATCCAGTGAGCTCACCTGGCTCAATATCCGGTATTCCAGATGCTCTTCGAGGAATGCCGCCTCGACGCGTTGGCGAATCGTATTCGGGAAACCCGGCAGGAACAGGGGCTGCGCGGCCAGTTCTTTCGCCGTGATGGATTTCTTCGTTCTCGCATCGGTCCGCGCTTCGCTCGGCGGCGCGATCGCGAATAGCTCCTCACGCAGGACTGGGCGAATGGCGAGCCCTCGGCGGCGCGGCACGTCGACGCCGAGCGCGACGTCGAGCTTGCTGCCGATTACCAGATCGACGAGTTCGGCGCTCGGCCGTTCGATGATCTCCGTCACGATCGCCGACCGGCTGGTCAACTCCTTCACCAGTGGCGTGACGACGAGCTTGCCGGCACTGCCCGGAATGCCGATTACGACATGCCCGCTGGGCTGGTCGACCTCGCTGGAGATAGCCTGTCGAGCGTCCTCCAATTGCTTGAGCAGCGACTTCGCATAGCGATAGAGCGTTTCCCCTGCCGGGGTGGTGCGAACACCGTAGACGCCGCGGTCGAAGAGCCGGGCGTCGAGTTCACCCTCGAGATTGGCAATCTGCTGGCTCAGCGCCGGCTGGGCGACGTGGAGCGTCTCCGCGGCGCGCGTCATGTTACCCAGCTCGGCAATTCGTGCGAAATATTGCAGTTGCTTGAAATCCATCCCGTCCTCTCACGCTCATGGCAAAGGCTGGCGACCGATCGATCGTCGAGAAATAACCAAACACGATAGACCCATAACAATCCCATATTTTCACCTTATCGATGATAGACCTACACTCGTGCCTTGCGGAACGCGCGTCGAGAATCCGGACGAGCCTGCGCCGCGCCCCTCTTTCCTACACGAAAATGGAGCAGACATGCCCACCGCATCATCCAATGGGGTCAATCTCTTCTATGAAGTGACCGGGCAGGGCCCAGCCATCGTGTTCTTGCACGAGTTCGCGGGAGATTACCGAAACTGGGCGCCTCAGGTGCGCTCGCTGTCGCAGCGATTTTGCTGCATTACGTTCAATGCGCGTGGCTACCCGCCGTCCGACGTTCCGGACGATATCGATTCCTATGGCCATCTTCATGCGGTAGCCGATATCGCGAGCGTACTAAAGGCCGCAGGCGTGCCGAATGCTCATGTCGTCGGCCTGTCGATGGGCGCGTATGCGGCACTGTGTTTTGCCATTGCGCATCCGGAGATGACGCGGTCCATCGTGGTTGCCGCAGCCGGGCATGGCTCGGACGCCCCTGAACAGTTCCGCGAGGCAAGCGAGGCGCTGTCCACGCGCATCCTGGCCCAAGGATTGGAAGTCGGCGCAGCCGACTATCTGAACGGCCCGATAAGGCGCAAGCTCAAGGAGAAGGATCCGCGGGGCTTCGACGCATTCCTCCGTCAATTCGTCCAGCATTCCGCAATAGGCACGGCTCTGACTGCAAAGGGATGTCAGATGCGCCGTCCCACGCTCTATGAGCTTGAAGTACCGCTGCGTGAATTGAATGCGCCAGCCCTGATTGTCGCGGGAGACGATGACGAACCCTGCCTTGCTCCGTCGCTCTTCTTGAAGCGCACGATCCCGAACGCGCGGCTATGGGTCCTGCCCGACACGAGCCACGCGATCAATCTCGAAGAGCCCGATGCGTTCAATCGCGCGGTGCTCGATTTCATCAACGATGTCGAACGACAGATAGAGGGATGAACCATGGATCTCGAGTTGGGCGGTAAGCGCGTGCTGATCACCGGCGCGACACGCGGTATAGGGTTTGCTTGCGCCGACGCATTTGCGCGCGAAGGCAGTCGAGTCGTCATGGTGGGACAAAACCGGGATGGCGTGGACAAGGCCGTCGAGCGCCTGAATACGCTTCACGGCGCCGACGTAGAGGGAGTGGTAGCGGATATCGCTAGCGACGAAGGCCGCGAACGGTTGCGGCCGCGGCTTGAGTCGGTGGATGTCCTGGTCAACAACGCGGGTGCCATTCCCGGCGGCGGGCTGGAAAATATCGACGATACCCAATGGCGAAGCGCGTGGGAATTGAAGGTATTCGGCTATATCGACCTGACGCGTGCCGCGCTGCCGTCCATGATGACGCGCGGATCCGGTGTGGTGCTCAACGTCGTCGGTATCGCCGGCGTCATGCCGAGCTATGACTATCTATGCGGCTCGGCGGGAAACGCGGCACTGGTGGCTTTCACGCGGGCGGTGGGAGCGCACGCGACACAGCGTGGCGTACGTGTGCTGGGTGTCAATCCGGGGCCTACGGAAACCGAGCGGTTGATTTCGCTATCGCAGACGCGCGCCGCGCAACGGTTTGGCGATGCGTCGAGATGGCGCGATATGCTGGCGAATCTCCCGTTCGGCCGTGCCGCGAAACCGCAGGAGATTGCCGACCTGGTGACATTTCTCGCTTCGGCACGCGCATCGTACCTGAGCGGCGTCGTGATCGATGCTGACGGCGGCGGGCGATACGCCGCCTGAGAGCCTGCCAGTCGACAGATCGGCGAAAACCGGCGCATCACCCGGCCGCGCCGTGCCCCTCCCGTCTCTCCACCGCCTCCTTGGCGGCACGGATCGCGCTGTCGAAGCTCGGCTCGGTTGCGACGTGCCGGTTGTCGACGCTGACGAACCATCGGTCTGCCGCGTGACACCAGCGAACCCGGCGATCGTCCATCAACGAAGAAAACCAGCGCCATACGGCAGCGTCGTCGGAATTGGCGACGATCGCTGCCTGCCTGCGCACGTCCCGCAAGTCGCCCGGCGCGCTCGCGAATCGGGATGACCGGTAGGGGGTTGCCATGTTACAACGCGGCCACGATTCCAGGCAGCTCGACGAACAGATCGCCGACGAGACCGTAATCGGCCACGCTGAAGATCGGCGCCTCCGGATCCTTGTTGATCGCGACGATCACCTTCGAATCCTTCATGCCG
>NZ_JAGIXF010000106.1:0-17771 GCF_021483755.1 Burkholderia sp. WTPI3
CCACGCACAGGCTTTCGCCGAGCAGCGGCTGCACCTGGATGGCGGGCGTGGCTTTCGGGTTGTACAGCAGCGTCGCGTCGATCTCCGCGGATTCGAGCCAGTCGCGCAAATGACCCGCATAGCCGACCGAGATCCGCAGGCTCACGCCCGGATGGCGCGCCTTCACGGCGCTCAGCAGCGGGCCGGCCAGCAGGTCCGCCGTGCTGGGCAGCAGGCCGATCGTCACGATTCCGGAAATGCGCGTGTCCGACGGCTGGATTTCGGCCCGCGCGCGATCGAGCTCGAGCAGCGCGCGCCGCGCATGCTCGGCCAGAATCTCGCCGGATTCCGTCAGCTCCATCCCGTATCGGCCGCGCTCGAACAGCGCCATCCCGACGTCTTCCTCGAGCAGCTTCAACTGGCGTGACACCGCCGGCTGAACGATGTGCAGCACGTCGGCTGCCCGTGTGACGCTACCCGTTTCCGCGACCGCCAGCAGCGCGCGCAATTGCTTGATGTCCATGCCGAATCGTGATCCACGTATCAGGAAACTCTATTTCTTGATGAGAGTAATCGCATTTTATGATTCCTGGAACCCTTTCATGAAGGAGCGCAAGCGATGAGTACAGCAACGGGACACGAGCCGGCGTGGCAGGCGTCCATCTTTTCCGTCCTGAAGGCCGGTGGCGTGACGCAAGTCGCGTACGTGCCTGACGCCGGACATACGCAGGTGATCCGCAGCGCGATCGCGGACGACACGATCGACGCGATCGCGCTGACCACCGAGGAGGAAGGCGTCGCGCTCACGAGCGGCGCGTGGCTCGGCGGCCAGCGCGCGGTGCTGCTGATGCAGAGCAGCGGCGTCGGCAACTGCGTGAACATGTTCTCGCTGCTGCGCAGCTGCAATTTTCCGTTCTTCACGCTGGTCACGATGCGCGGCGAATACGCGGAATTCAATCCGTGGCAGGGCCCGATGGGCAAGACGACGCAGGCCGCGCTCGAACTGATGGGCATCACGGTGATGCGCGCGGATCGGCCGGAAGACGTCGAGGAAATCGTCAGCGCGGGATTCGACGCCGCATTCGAGGCCGGAGAGCAGGTCGCCGTGCTGTTGTCGCAGAGCCTGATCGGCCGCAAGAAGTGGGAGAGAAAGTAATGAGCGTGCAGAACGACAAGACCATCGAGCGCCGCGCGTTCGTCCGTAACCTGCTGGCCGGCACGCCGGACGCGCTCGTCGTCAGCGGCCTCGGCTCGGCGTCGTACGACGTGTTCGCGGCCGGCGACCGTGCCGGCAATTTCTATCTGTGGGGCGCGATGGGCGGCGCGGCCGCGCTCGGTCTCGGCCTCGCGCTCGCGCAGCCGGACAAGCCGGTCGTCGTCGTGACGGGCGACGGCGAGCAGTTGATGGGAATCGGCGTGCTCGGGACGATCGGCGCGAAGCAGCCGAAGAACCTGACGATCATCGTGCTCGACAACGGCCACTACGGCGAAACCGGCATGCAGCAGAGCCATTCGAGCCTCGGCACGGATCTCGTCGCGGTCGCGAAGGGGTTCGGTCTCGCCGATGCGTTCGCGGTGCGCGACGAGCGCGACTACGCGCAGATCGCCGAGCGCGCGAATGCGCGTAGCGGGCCGGTGTTCGCGCAGGTTCACATCCGCGCGGACGAGCCGCCGCGCGCGCTGCCGCCGCGCGACGGCGTGTACGTGAAGAACCGCTTCCGCGCAGCGCTCGGCTACGCGCCGTTCTGAGCGAGATTCGCGCGCCGTCGTCCGACGCATGGGTGTCGGATGGCGGCGACCTCCGCGTCGGGGCCGCTGCCGGATGTCTGCATCCGGCAGCGGCCCCGGGGCGATTCACCCCGATTTCAGCGAGCCGGCATGCAACGCTACTTCCACTCTATCGACGGCGAACGGCGCGAGCCCGACGGCCGTCAATGGTTCAATACCGAGAATCCGTTTACCGGCCAGCCGTGGGCCGAACTCGCGCGCGGCAACGAAGCCGATGCCGATCTCGCGGTGCGCGCCGCGCATCGTGCGTTTACCGGCGGCGCATGGCGCGAGATGTCCGCGACCGCGCGCGGGCAACTGCTCTGCCGGCTCGCGGACCGCATTGCCGAGCACGCCGAGCGCCTCGCCGCGATCGAGGTGCGCGACAACGGCAAGCTGTATGCGGAGATGCGCGGCCAGCTCACGTATCTGCCGCAGTGGTATCGCTACTACGGCGGCCTCGCGGACAAGATCCAGGGCGACGTGATCCCGCTCGACAAGCCCGGCTACTTCAACTTCACGCGACGCGAGCCGCTCGGCGTGGTCGCGATCATCACGCCTTGGAATTCACCGCTGATGCTGCTCGCGTGGAAGCTCGCGCCCGCACTTGCCGCCGGTTGCACGGCGGTGATCAAGCCGTCGGAGTTCACGTCGGCGTCGACGCTCGAATTCGTCGGGTTGCTGGACGAGGTCGGCTTTCCGCGCGGCGTCGTCAACGTCGTGACCGGGTTCGGCAACGAAGTCGGCAGCGCGCTGGTCGCGCATCCGCTGGTGCGCAAGGTGACGTTCACCGGCGCGGATTCCACGGGGCGCCGCATCAACGAGCAGGCGGCGCGCGACTTCAAGCACGTGAGCCTCGAACTCGGCGGCAAGTCGCCGAACCTCGTGTTCGACGATGCGAACCTCGACGATGCGGTCAACGGCGCGGTGTCGGGCATATTCGCGGCGACCGGCCAGACCTGCATCGCGGGCTCGCGGCTGCTCGTGCAGTCGAAGGTCCACGACGAGGTCGTCGAACGCGTGGTGGCGCTGGCACGCACCGCGCGCATGGGCGATCCGATGGACGCGGGCACGCAGGTCGGCCCCGTCACGACGCGTGCGCAGTACGACAAGGTGCTGCACTACATCGACGTCGCCCGCGACGAAGGCGCGCAGCTCGCGCTCGGCGGCCACGCGGCGACGCGCGCCGAATGCGGCGACGGCTGGTTCGTCGAGCCGACGATTTTCACCGGCGTGCGCAACGACATGCGCATCGCGCAGGAAGAGGTGTTCGGCCCGGTGCTGTCCGTGATCCGTTTCGATACGGAAGAAGAGGCCGTCGCGATCGCGAACGACGTGCGCTTCGGCCTCGGCGCGGGCGTGTGGACGCGCGATATCGGCCGGGCGTTCCGGATGTCGGAGCGCATCGAGTCGGGCACCGTGTGGGTCAACACGTATCGCGCCGTGAGCTTCATGTCGCCGTTCGGCGGCTACAAGGATTCGGGGCTCGGGCGCGAGAACGGCATCGCCGCGATCGACGAATACCTGCAGACCAAAAGCGTATGGATCAACACCGGCGCGCCGACGGGCAATCCGTTCGTGATGCGTTGACCGAGCGGCGGGCGCGACCGCCAGGGTCCGCGTTCGCCCTGCCAACAGCGGAGATCCCGGCGATACGGCGTCAGACCGGCAGCGGGACTTCATGGAAGGAGACAGCAATGAAAGCCAACACCGTGCCGTCCGACGTGACTGCCACGTCCGCAGACACGCGCCGCCGCATTCGCGCGATCGTCGGTGCATCGTCCGGCAACCTGGTCGAGTGGTTCGACTTTTTCGTGTATTCGTTTTGCTCGCTGTATTTCGCGCATGCGTTCTTCCCGTCCGGCGACCGGACCACGCAGTTGCTCAATGCGGCTGGCGTGTTCGCGGCCGGCTTCCTGATGCGCCCGATCGGCGGCTGGCTGTTCGGCCGCATCGCGGACCGGCATGGCCGCAAGCAGTCGATGGTGCTGTCGGTGCTGATGATGTGCGGCGGATCGCTCGCGATCGCGCTGTTGCCGACCTATGCGCAGATCGGCGCGGCCGCGCCGGCGCTGCTGGTCGTCGCGCGCTGCATGCAGGGGCTGTCGGTCGGCGGCGAGTACGGCACCAGCGCGACCTACATGAGCGAGATCGCGCAACCCGGTCGACGCGGCTTCTTCTCGTCGTTCCAGTACGTGACGGTCATCGGCGGGCAGGTTGCCGCGCTGGGCGTGGTGGTCGTGCTGCAGCAATGGCTGACGCACGACGAGCTGACCGCATGGGGCTGGCGCATTCCGTTTGCGCTCGGCGCGGCGGGCGCGGTCGTGTCCGTGTTCCTGCGCCGCTCGCTCGATGAAACGACGACGGCGCGCACGCGCGATCGCGACGATGCCGGTTCGTTGAAAGGGCTCGGCGTGCATCGCCGCGCGCTGTGGATCGTGATCGGCTTTACCGCCGGCGGTTCGCTGATCTTCTATACGTTTACGGCGTACATGCAGAAGTATCTGGTCAACACCGTCGGGATGCACGCGAAGTCTGCGAGCATGCTGATGACGGGGGCGCTCGTCGTGTTCATGCTGATGCAGCCGGCGTTCGGCGCGTTATCCGACCGGATCGGGCGGCGGCGTTCGCTGATGCTGTTCGGGTTATCCGCCGCGGTCGGCACGGTGCCGTTCTTCACGCTGCTGAAAGCGACGCACGATCCGCTCGCCGCGTTCGTGCTGATCGTCGCGGCGCTGGCGGCCGTCAGCTTCTACACGTCGATCAGCGGCCTCGTGAAAGCCGAACTCTTTCCGCCCGAAGTGCGCGCGCTCGGTGTCGGGCTGCCGTATGCGGTTGCGAATGCGGTATTCGGCGGGTCTGCCGAATACGTGGCGCTGTCGCTGAAATCCGCGGGCATCGAGTCGACGTTTTTCTGGTACGTCGCGGCGCTCGGCGCGGTCGTTTTCCTTGTGGCATTCGCGATGCCGGATACGGGGAAAGGCGGTTATCTGCGCGACTGACCGGGCGGGCGCCTACCCGAGCCGTTGCATGCTGGAAACGGCTCGACCGTTACCGAGATCGCCCGCCACCGGTGCCAGCGCCCAGTCGACAGTCGGGCGCGAAGTCGGCAACGGCGTCCCAGCCCTGTTCGCCACCGGTGTAATGACTGCGGCCGCGGAGCAGCCTGTACGCCGAAATTGCCCGCGAGCGCTTCGCGTTCTTTTCGTAGTTCTCGCGCTGGACGGCCGGTGCCGATCACGCCGGGGGCGCGACCGACGCGCCGGTGATGCGATGGCGCTTCAGCGCATCCGCGACGAAGCCCGACGCCTTCATCTCCTCGACGAACGCGCCGAGGAAAGCGGCGGCCGCTTCGCCACGGCTCTTCGGTACGCCCATCGCCTGGCGGATCACCATGAAGCGCTCGTCGAGCAGGCGCAGGCCCGAGGTTTTCGCGGCGTCGGCTTCGAGCTGCTGCTTCACGCCCGCCGCCACTTCCAGCTGCTGCTCGACGAAGGTCGGCACGACGGCCGGCGACGTCGGCGCGCGCACGATCTGCGCGGCCTTCAGTTCGCGCGTGAGGAACAGGTCGTACGCGCTGCCTTTGCCGACCGCCACGCGGTTGTGCGGCTGGTCGACGTCGGCGTTGCCGCGGATCGGCGAATCGTCGCGCACGAGATAGAAGCCTTCGATCAGCACGTACGGCTCGGTGAACGCCACCGTTTCGCCGCGCAACGGATCGACCGCGAAGAAGCCGAAGTCGGCGCGCTCTTCGGTCAGCGCCTGCACCGATTTGCCGGCGGCGTCGAACAACACGAGTTCGAGGTCGGCCGACAGGCGCCTGGCGAACGCACGCGCGAGATCGATCGATACGCCGAACGGCTCGCCCGTCGCCGGGTCGCGGTTCGCGAGGATCGGGTTGCCGAGGTTGATCGACGCGCGCAGCTTGCCGGCCGGGGTGAATGCGGCGAGGATGGAAGGGTCGACGGTCATGAGGGTCCCGTGGCGATTGCCGGTTATTGCACCGCGACTTCCGTATGCACGACTTGCGGCGGGCTCTTGAAGAACGGCCCGGCCAGTTGCCGCCATGCCTGGAAGTCTTCCGACTCCCGGAAATGCACCATGTGATCGTCGACGGTGTCCCACTTGACGACGAGCAGATACCCGCCGCTGCGCTCGATCACGCGATGCAGCTCGGCGCCGCCGCAGCCGCGCGCGCGGGCGAACAACGGAAGTGCCTGGCGGACCGCCGCCTCGAACGGCTCGGCCTGCGACGGATCGATTTCGAGCGATGCCATTTCCAGAATCATAAGTGCTCCAATACGGGTTGAATGCTGCGAACGGATCGTGATGCGACGCGCGCCGGGATTGACGCATCCGTCAACGATACCGGAAGTCGGCGTCGCGGGGGCCGGCGGCCGTTTCCGCGAGACCGAACGGGACCTCACGCCTTCCCGATGAGTTTCAGCGACACGGACAGCGCGGCGGGCACCGCGAGAATGGCCTGGATCCCGGTCGTCGTGTGTCGCTGCTGTCAGTCGTGCCTGATTGCGATGGTTTTAAGCGCGGTAAAGCCCGGCAATGCTTCAAACCCTCCATGCCGTCGACCTCCGCGCGCTCGACGAGGGCCGAACCCGCGCATGCTGCTTCGCGTTGACGAGCGGCCCCATCTCCGGATTCATCGACGGCGGCCCCGACGTACAAGACCGAGCAGCTCGTGAGCATCTTCAACCATGGGTTCGGCGACCTCACGGTCAGCGATCGTCGCGTCGGAGCCAACGATCTGTCGCAATACAACGCCGTCCAGCTCGACGTCAGTTCGGTGCCCGACGGCCAGGGCGATCGCACGCAGCTGATCGGCTACAGCAGCCCGAACTGGCCGACTGATCGCTATCCGACCAACGTCCAGACGATCGAAGGCGGCACGCTGGAGCAACACGACAACGTGCTCAACGGCGGTTGGATCGAGCGCCAAGGATCGATCGCCGCACGTTTCGTTCAGGTCGATATTTCAGGCCGACTCGTCCGGCAGGATTCGGGCAACCGGTCAATTGAGTGGCCAGATCGACCGCCTGTAGCCCTGGTCGAGATGAAATGCCGGGTCTGGGTTGCCGTTGTTTCGCGACACGAAAGAGGCTTGCGAAAATGTATGCTCAACCCATCATCCCGTGGATCGGCGGTAAGCGCCGGCTGGCTGACACCTTGCTCTCACGTTTTTCACCTCACAGTTGCTACGTCGAGGTGTTCGCCGGAGGCGCCGCGCTGTATTTCCTGCGCCATCCCGCCGAGGTCGAGGTCATCAACGATATCAACGGCGAACTTGTGAACCTCTACCGGGTGATCCAGCACCACGACGAAGAGTTCGTGCGTCAGTTCCGGTGGGCGCTGTCGAGCCGGCAGGTGTTCAAGTGGCATCAGGAGACGATCCCGGAAACGCTCACCGACATCCAGCGCGCCGCGCGCTTCTACTACCTGCAACAGCACGCCTTCGGCGGCAAGGTTCAGAGGCAGACCTTCGGCACTGCGGCCACGGCCCCGACGATCAATCTCCGATGCATCGAAGAAAGCGTGTCGGCCGCGCACCTCCGGCTGGCCCAGGGCACCACGATCGAAAACCTGTCGTGGCGCGACTGCATCAGCCGCTACGACCGGTCCCGCAGCTTCTTCTACTGCGACCCACCGTACTGGCAGACCGAGGGCTACGGCGTGGCTTTCCCGTTCGAGGAATACGAGCAGTTGGCGGCCGCCTTGCGGACCTGCGCCGGGAAGGTCATGGTCAGCATCAACGACCATCCGGACATTCGACGGGCGTTCGACGGGTTCGACATGGAAGAGGTCAGCCTGTCATACACGGTTGGTAAGGGCGGTCGCGATACCGTCCGCGGCGAGCTGATCGTGTACAGCTGGGACCGGGCTGCCGTACCGGCCGGGCTGTTCTAGGCAATGCGGTAAAGTATCGCCTTCGCAGGGGGCACACGCTGAGAGAGCAGCGCCCTTGCTGGATCAGGAGAAAAATGAATGAGTGAAAACCGGTACACCTACGGCACCTGGCAGAATCTGCGGCCCGTCGACGTCTTCGCCCTGGTCGCGTTCGACGAGACGCGCAAGCAGCTCGGCCTGGACGATCTGGCCGCCGCCTCGGCGATGCTTCTCGGCCAGGCCGACGTGCCAGTGCCCGGCAAGTTCGCAGGGGCTACCGAGGGCACGTCTGTCGCTTCCCTGGCCGCCCGCAAGCTGTTCCCCCAGACGCTGCCGTTTCGCCTGCCGATGATCACAGGCGTCGGGCTGTCCGGCATCCGGATCGCCTTCACGCGTCGCCTCGGCGCGTGGATCGGCCGGACGATTCCCGTCGTGGGCGAGGTCTTCCTGGCGCGCGACGCGTTCCTGATCATGCGCAACACCGTATCGTCCTACAACCGCATCGTGAAGCCCGAAGACCGGGTGCTCTGAACCATGAAAGACGATACCTGGGAACGCCTCGAAGCCTTCACACGCGAGGAACTCGGTCGGCCGCTGCTCGGCGGCCGGCTGAACCTGCAGCCAGAATCTCGGCTTGAGCAGGATCTCGGCGTCACGGGCCTCGACGGAGTGGAGTTCATCGACAGGTGGGCAGAGACATTCGGCGTCGACGCCCAAGGGTTCCCGTACCGGCGCTATTTCGGCCCCGAAGGTCAGGAACTGCTGTCGTCGCTCATCGGACTGTTCGTGAGGCGGCTGCGCCAGCCGGAGCGGCGGCCGTTGACTCTGGGAATGCTGGCCGAGGCAACGCGACGTGGGAAGTGGGACACGGACGCGATCGAGGCTTCAGCAGGGAAGTGATCGCATATGGCAGGGCCAGTCGATTTGCTGACCGGCCCTTTTCGCAGGCGGAAATATAGTTGCGCCACGCGAAATATTTCCACCTACCCATTTATCGCGCGCGGCTTCAGAAAGGATATACAACCGTCATACGCATGACGCCGAGAAGCGCGTGTGGCTCACGCGACTTTCTGATCACCTGAAATCGTTGGCCCATCTCGAGGTGAATACAGATTGATGTGATGTAAAGTGATGCCCTCCAATAGATTGGCCGTAAGAGCCAACTGAGAGGGCGATATATGGGCACGGTGACTATCGAGTTGGGTGCAGGAAAACTGGGGTCATGACCAGTAGGTCCGGCGCCGCGGGCCTGTCGGCTGCGCAACGCAGCGACGTGTCGGAACTGTTGCTGCACTGGCCGAAGTACGAAGGGCTGACGTCGAACGCCTCGACGTACCTCCGGCAGTTGGGCCTGTCCGCGCTGCCGGGCGCAGCGCTCGACGCGACCTTACCCACTCGCAAGCCGACTTGCCAGCGTACCAGGCGCAGCAGCTCTGCCGGCCGAGAAGGCACTCCCCAGTTGGGCCACCCCGAGCGACGTATCGGCCGGCGAACTGATGAGTTCCCTGGAGAGCATCGTAGGCGGGGCAGGCGGCAGCCTTGCGGCCCACGCGTCGAGCCTGGTCGACGGCATGCTGCTCGGCGATGCCGCGCAGTTCTCGGTGGATGATTCGCCGCTGAGTGACGCATTACAACTCGCTGGGTTTTCGACCCAGATACCCAACAGCTAAAGCTGTGCTCGGTTGCTCAGTCGCGCGTCCAATCTGCAATTGATCGCGCTCTGGTTCTTCCGTTCCCGCCGGAGGATTCCACCGCTCCGATTACCGACGAAGATGCTCGTAAGCTGGGCGGCATGTTGCTGTTGATGCAAGCTGCCGCGCACCCCGAACTGCGGGATCGATTGCAGATCACAACCGAGTCGCCTATAAACTGGGCACCGGCCGAACGGCCCAAGCCGCTCCGAGATCCAGATGGAGGTGGCAGCATAGTGGATACGGGCCGGTCCTCGGCCCATTCCTCCAGCTCACGCACGAGCCACGCGACGCGCTGGGGGAGGGTGACGCGCGGTAGCGGGGCTCGGCGCCCGGTCTTTTGCTGGTGCGGCGGCGCGGGGCGTCTCGTTACCGCCTCGCCACCGCTACCGCTTGAGCCGCCGCCGTCGAAAGAAATTCCAGAACATCGCGGTCGCGTCCGGCCCGGTGGCCGAGTGGAACGCTTCGCGCGGATCGCCGCCGCTCCATGCGTGCGCCAGCCGGCGAACGATGCAGACCCGAACGATGATCCGGCCGCCGCGCAGATAGTCGGTGTATTCGGCGCTGTCGTTGGCGTACGTGTGTTGCTCGCCGACGCGCAACTCGCCGTGTTCGTCGACGAGCCGGTTGAGTCGCGCGAATGCCACGCCGAGCTGCATCGCGTTCTGTTCGGCGACCACCGTATCGAGTCCGCCGTGCACGACGAGCGCGGGCATGCCCGGATACGCGCGAACGTCAACGCATGTGTCGACCACCTGTACCGGATCGTCGCGCAGTCCGCGCCGCATCAGGCTCATCGCGGCCATGGTCGACAACGGCGGCGCGATGGCCGGGCCGGAGTGCAGGCCGACGGCCGCGAACAGGGCAGGATGCTCGATCGCCAGCCGCGCGGCCAGCCCCGCGCCGGCCGACATGCCGGCCAGATACACACGGTCGCGATCGAACCCGCGCTCCCGCACGATTGCATCGATCAGCGACGCGATCGCCGGCGCTTCCGAATGCGCTGCATCGCCATGCCAGTTCCAGCAGCGATGCGAATGGGCGGTCTTCGCCTGTTCGGGAAACAGCACGGCAAACCCGGCGCGCTCCGCGATGCGGCAAATGCGCGTGCCGGCGGCGAACGACTCGGCGGTCTGCTTGCAGCCGTGCAGCATCACGACGACGGGCATGCCGGCGGTCGTCGCCGGCGCGACGGGAAGATACAGCCCGTACGCGAGATGGTTGACGAAGCGGCCGGCAGCCGGGCGGGCGGAATGGAACGAGCGCAACCACGTGCCGGGCGCCTGGTTCGGCGTTGTCCGTGCGGCGGGGGCCGGGCTCGTGCGGCGCGTCGCCGGTTTGCTCGCGGGGCGCCTGGTCGTTCGCTTGGCCGACGCGGCCGGTTTGGCAGGCTTCTTCCTGGGCCGCACGCCCGTCGCGGCGGAAAGCAGATCGAAAGGCCGTAGCCAGAGACTGGATTTTTTTCTGGGCATGGACGAATCTCGTGCTGCCGGCTCGCGCCACGGGATGCGGCGCAGCCGGCGGTCGGATGGAAGTCGAATGCGGGCAGCGTTCGTGTCGAAACCGCCGACCATGGACGACCGGCCGGCAATCGGCAGTCAACCGGCAGTTATTCGGCCGGCCGACGACAGGCAACGCGACAGTTTTACGGCAGCGCGCGATCCGGAGCCGCCATGCGGCATGCTAGCAGGCGCCGCTCGTAGCGAGTGCGATGGTTCCGTGACGTATCGATGAACGATTCGACCCTGCCGCGGGCCGCGCCGAACCGGTATGCTCGATTTCTTCCGTGCACAGCCGGCGAGCGGCCTCGCGATGAACCTGACTTTCTCCCCCACGACCCAAGCCGACGCAGACACCCTCGTCGCGATTCGTATCGCCGCGATGCGCGACAGCCTCGAGCGCATCGGACGCTTCGACCCGCAGCGTGCGCGTGAGCGATTTCTCGCGTCCTTCGATCCTGCGTTGTGCCGGTTCGTCGAATGCGACGGCGTGCGTGCGGGCTTCGTGCTGGTACGGCCGACCGCCGATCACTGGCTGCTCGATCATCTGTACATCGTACCCGGGCAGCAGGGGAAGGGCATCGGTGCGGCCGTGCTGCGCGAGATTTTCTCGGAAGCCGACGCGCAGCGGATGCCGGTTCGTGTCGGTGCGTTGCGCGGCAGCGAATCGAACCGTTTTTATCAACGGCACGGCTTCGTGCAGACCGGCGAAGCGGAATGGGATATCGCTTCGCCCGATCAGCGCCGATCCAGCAACGTGTCGCTCAGCACGCGGAACTCAGCGCCCGGCAACGCGTTCAATTGCTCGACGACACTGCTGACCGGATAAAACGACGCCACCGAATCGTCGAGAATCCCCACGCCGATCAGTTCGACGCGCTGTTCGCGCAGTGCATCGACGCGTGCACGCAGGTCGGTGCGCAAGATCGCCGGGTTGCCGTCGCCGGTGGCCGGATAGCCGTCCGACAGCACCATCAGGATGCGGCGGCGCGCGCGCTTCGACAGCAGCCGTTCGGCGGCCCAGCTCAACGCTTCGCCGTCGGGGTTCTCGTGCCCGCATTCGATGCAGGCGAGCCCGCTCGGGTTGTCCGAATCGAAGCGCTTGTACACGCGCAGGTAGAGCCGTTCGACGAAGCGGTTGTAGCCGAACGTGTCGTGGCCACCGTCGAGCCAGCGCTGGTAATGCGCGCGCATCGCGGCATCCTCGACGGAACTGTAGCCGAGCACTTCGCAGGCGAAGCCGAGCTGCATCAGCGCATCGCACAGCGCGGCCGCGCAGAGCGTCGCGAGTTCGATCTTCCTGCCGGCCATCGAGCCGCTGCAGTCGAGCAGCAGGCTCACCGCCGCGTCGCGCCCGGGCGCCGCGCGCGTGACGCGAAACGGCGTGCGATAGCCGGGGGTGGTCGCCACGCGCACGAGCGATGCGCGATCGAGCTGCCCGCGTTCCTGTTCGCGTTTCCAGTGTGTCTGTTCGTCGACTTTCAACGCGCGCTCGAGCCGCATCCGCAGCGGCTCGGTCTGCGCGCGCGCCGCGCTGCGCAGACGAAGCCAGCGCGCCGGTTCGCCCTTGCCGGTGAAGTCCGTTACCGTATCGAAGGCCGTGGTCAGCGGAATCGAGAGGAGCGGCCGGCTCTCCGCGGACAGACGGATCGTGCCGGGCGCCACGTCGCCTTGCGCCGGTGTATCGGATGACGACACCGTTTCGGCGATTGCGCCGGCGGCGGAGTCGGCGGCGGCGGGCGCGCGTGCGTCGTCCGCCGCGCCGGGTTCGTCCGCGTCGAACTCGGCGGCGATCGCGTCGCTGTCGAGCGTGCTGCCCGGATCGGCGGTGAACATCATGGTGTTGGCGCCGGCCGATGCGAGCGCACGAACGCGCGCCACGATCCGTCGAGCGGCTCCGATGCTGTCCGAAGTCGACGTCGACGCACGTGCTTCGTCGATGAGGTCGGCGGTTGCCGCGACGGTCGCGTCGAGCGACGGCACCTGCTCGGTGGCGGTCGGCGGCTCGTCCCACAACGCGCGTTCGATGCGCCACAGCAGCTTGTCGGGCCACGCGAGCTTCGGCCATCCGCGCAGCGTGTCGGCGGCGGATACCGCACGCATCCGGATCAGGAATCGCCGCGCGCCAGGATAAAGCGCAACGAGGCGCCTGGCCGCACGCCGGTCGTCGATCGCCTGCGCGATGCATTGCACGACGGGCGACGTCAGCGCGGCCACGGACTCGATCGCGCTGAAGCGCGTGCGGGCCGCATGGAGATCGACGAAGCCGGTGATCGCGTCGTCGTCGAGGGCGCCGTCGAGCATCGTGTCGGGCAGCACGAGCCTGTCGCGCAGCAGCGGCGGCGGCCCGTGGCTTGCGAAGCGCACGTCGATCCCGTGCCGTTGCGACAGCGTGCGCGCGAGCCGCGTCAGGTGAACCGAGCGCGCGTCGTCGTCCCGGTCCATCGCGTCATGCCTCGAAATCGATGTGGTGGCGGATGATGCTGCGAATCAACGCCGCGTCTTCCGGGCCGACCTTCGCATAGATCGTCGGACCCGCGGCCGATTCCGGATCGCCGGTGCGCAGCATCAGTTCGCCCCAGTCGAGCAGCCGGCGGGTCGAGAACGCGCTGGCAAGATCCTCGCGGACGAACGCCGCGCGACAATCGGCGGCGATCGCCGCCAGCGTCGCGGCCATCGCGGCGGACATGCGCGGGCCGAACGTCTGCTGCAGCACCTGCGCCTCGTCGTGCGGCGGCAGGTAATCAATGTGGTACACGCGCCAGCGGTCGAGGAACGCCTCGTTCATCACGTTCGCGCCCTGGTACAGATGCCGGAACTGCCCCATCGCGCCGACCGCGTTCGCGGTCGCGAACAGCCGGAACGACGGATGCGGGACGACGATCTCGTTGCCTTTCTCCTTCAGCAGCAGGCGGCCGCCCGGTTCGAGCACGGCGGTCAGCACCGCGAGGATCGCCGGCTCCGCGAAGTCGATCTCGTCGACGATCAGCCACAGCCCTTCGCGCATCGCGGCCGGCAGCACGCCGTCGACCCAGATCGTTTCGCCGCCCTTGACGGTCCAGAAGCCGACGAAGTCGCCGACCGTGGTCTGGCCGTTCATGTTCGAGCGCAACACGCCGTGACCGGCCTGCGCGGCGACCTGTTCGATCAGGCTCGTCTTGCCGGTGCCTGTATGACCGATCAGCAGGATGCGGCGGTTCTCGACGATGTCTTCGAGCACACCGGATGCGCGAGCGGTAAACAGGTAAGCGGGATTGCGCGGCGGAACGAGCGGGCCGCCGGGGCCGCGCGGCATCGGCACGCCGCCGACCGGCACGGTGTTTGCCGCGTGCCGCGAGGCGGCCGGCGGGGCAGCATGCGCGAGGCGCAGGTCGTGCATGAAGCTTTCGCGAAGGGCCGGGGAGGCGCGGTCGCCGTCGCATTCGTCGCGACGGGCGAAGCCTTCGTGGCGCCACTTGCGCAGCTTCGCGTCGAGGTTGTCCGCATCGACGACCGTATCGACCGACGTGCTGCCGTCGGGCCGGTGATGCTGGATGCGGAACATGTGCATGCGCTCGGAGCGGCTGACGATCCATTGTCCGGCGGACGGATCCGCCAGTTGCCGATAGACGCCGAGGACCGACGGGGCGGAAGGTGCGTTGTCAGCGGTTGCGTTCATGGTCGAGAGCGAAAAGGGGCGGCGGAATCGGCGGGCCGGGCGGGGGCCGGTTGCGCTGGATGCGAACCACGCCGGTGGTGCCGGCTGGATGCCACGACATGCGTGCGCGGCGAACCGGAATCTCACATCCCCGGTGCATTCTCCGTACTGTATCGCATCGGATCGATGCCGGGTCCGGCCGTGCGCGATGCCCGGGAGTGGCGGCTCGGGCGGTCTGGCCGGGCGTGATCGATGTCGATCGCGGCGAATGCCGTTCCCGGGCCGGTGGCTGGGAGGCGACATACAGCGGCAGGCTTGTCCGAATCGAGCGGGCAGCAACAGCGCGAGACCGGCCGCGAACCGCTGCCGGCCGCCGAAGCGATCGGCCTGCGTGCCGCGGTCAGCAGCAGCGCGGCGAACGACAGCGGGCAGGCATCGACGATCCGCTGCAACGCGTGCACGGTCGATCCGAACGCCCGGCCGAGGCCCGGAATCTCTCGTATGCAGTCGATCGGCTCGCGGGCCGAGCCCCCGGCGATCGCGACACGGGATGGCGCTTCACCGATACGTCCACAACCGGTGCATCAGGAACGTCGTCGGCGGAATCAGCAACGCGATCGCGACGATGCTCCAGCCGCGCGGCACGTCGAGCAGTTCGGCGATGCGTGCGAGCGCCATCGTTTCGGTGAAGCCGGCCAGCGCGACGACCAGAAAGCGTCGCAGGTTGCGCGCATGCACCGTCGACGAGAAGCTCCACAGGGTATTCGCGAGATACGAGAACACCGTCGCGCAGATGAACGCGACCGCGTTCGCGACGACCTGCGTAGCGTCGAACAGCGCGTACATCGTGCAGGCGATCAGTGCGTGAAGGGCGGTCGAGCAGAGTCCGGACAGCCCGAAGCGGGCCAGCCGCACGCGTTCGGCATGGAGCAGCGCGAACATCGTCGCCTCCGTGCATCAGCGCGTGCCGACCCGCGCGCGCGCAGGCTGCACGCGGCGGCGTGCGATCGGGCGCCGCGCATCGCGCGCGACCGGCAGTTCGGTCACCTTGCCGTGCGCCTGGTACCGGCGGCGAATCAGGTAGACGGGCCGTTGCTTCGACTCGTCGTAGATGCGGCCGATGTACTCGCCGACCACGCCGATGCCGACGAGCTCGATGCCGCCGATGAACAGCGTGACCGACAGCAGTGACGCATAGCCGAGCACCGGATTGCCGAACAGCAGCGTGCGACCGACGATGAACGAGCCGTACAGGAACGCCAGCGCGGCGATGCCGACGCCGATGTAGGTCCAGCTGCGCAGCGGCACGGTGCTGAAGCTCGTGATGCCTTCGAGCGCGAAATTCCACAGTTTCCAGCCGGAGAACTTCGACTGCCCGGCACTGCGTGCGTCGCGCTGATACTCGACGATCACGGTGCGGTAGCCGACCCACGCGAACAGCCCCTTCATGAAGCGATGCCGCTCGGGCAGGTTGCGCAGCGCGTTCACGACCTTGCGGTCCATCAGCCGGAAGTCGCCGACGTTCTCGGGCAGCTTCACGTCCGACAGCAGGTTGTGCACGCGATAGTAGACGGCCGCTGCGGTCCGCTTCGCGAACGAATCGCATGCGCGGCTGCTGCGCTTCGCGGCGACGACCTCCGCGCCGTCGCGCCAGTGCTCGAGCATCACCGGAATCAGGCTCGGCGGATCCTGCAGGTCCGCGTCGAGCGGAATCACCGCGTCGCCGGCGGCTTCGTCGAGGCCGGCCGTCAGCGCCGCTTCCTTGCCGAAATTGCGGGTGAGATCGATCACGCGCACGCGGCGATCGGCCACGCTTGCCCGAATCAGGCGTTCGAGCGTGTCGTCGCGGCTGCCGTCGTTCACGCAGACGATCTCGAAGCGGATCGCTTCGATGCCGGCCATCAGCGGAATCACGACGTCGAAGAAGCGTTCGACGGCTTCGCCTTCGTTGTAGAACGGTACGACCAGCGAGACGAGTGGCGTGTAGAGTGGTTCGCGCATGATGGTTTCCCCCTGTAATGACGTGTCAGCGGCCGGTACCGAAGCTCGGGCGGCCGATGCGGCGCAGTCCGTGCGCCGGGCGGTGGTGCGGCCGGACCGGATGCGTGAAACCGGTGTCGGTCGAGTTGTCGTGTGCGTCGGGCATCGACGGTACGTCGTGCCTTTCCTGTGCGATCCGGCTGACGAGCAGCCCGAGCGAGGCGAGCGTGACGAGCGGCATGAACTGGAACGCCAGATGCGGCACCAGCGCAAGGCCCGCGAGCGGCATCGCCCACATCAGCATCAGCCATTCGCGATCGAAGCGCCGCCAGCCGTGTGTCCACGCGTAGCGCGCGTACCACGCGATCACGAGCCCGTACCAGGTCAGGTCGTAGTCGTACAGGTACGGGCTGACGAGCAGGCACGCGCAGGCGACGGTGGCGGCGCGCAGCGCGTACGAACATGCGCCGCGCCATGCGTAGACGACGGCGGCAGCGGCAAGCGTGGTGGAGAGCAACTGCAGCATGCGCGCGACGTACGCGGGCCAGCCGGCCATCGTCGCGAGCGCGAATACGGTCGGCATGCGTGCGAGCTTTGCATGGCCGGTGCTGACGACCTGGTAGACGTCGTGAATACCGTGCGCGAAGGCAAGCCACGAGCCGATGCCGAAGGCGAAGGTCGCGATCGCGGCGCTGCCGGCGATCGTCGCGGCCCATGCGGCCAGCGCGCGCCACTGCCCGGCGCACAGCAGCGCGAGCGGGAGCAGTATCGCGAGCTGCGGCTTCATCGTTAGCAAACCGAAACAGATGCCGGCGGCAACGGGACGGCGATTCAGCGCGAGCAGCCCGACGCCTGCGAGCGTCGCGGTGAAGAGGCTCGTCTGTCCGACGATCAGCGTGAGGAACACGCCCGGAAACGCGAACGCGCAGAGCAGCGCCGCGTCGCGTTGCACCGTCACACGGATCGTCACCGCGAACAGCGCGCAGGTGCCTCCGAGCCACAGCACGATCGCGACCGGATAGGGCAGCCAGCCGAGCGGCAGCACGAACATCAGCATGGTCGGCGGATAGAGCCACGGCAGCGTGCCGTCCGCGACGTTCATCGTCGGAATCGCGAGTTTCTCGACGGTCAACAGCGTGGGGAAATGCCACGCGTCGATGGCGTGTCCGTGAGCCGCGAGCCGGGCGGCGCTCCAGATCGCCGAGAAATCCTGCGACAACGGTTCCGGCGCGCCCGCATGCGACCAATGGATGCGGGCGAGGTAGATGCCGATGAACAGCAGTTCGGTCAGCAGGACGCTGCCGGCGTAGAGGCGCAGGC
>NZ_JAGIXF010000107.1:0-17673 GCF_021483755.1 Burkholderia sp. WTPI3
CATGCGGCGCCGCACCGTGGGCGCGCGGCGCGAGCGGCGCGATCTCCACCGGCGCGTCGGAGCGGCCGATCGCCTCGACCGACGCCAGCTCCGCCACCAGCGGCGTGTCGGGCATCAGGAACGCATAGCGCTGCCGATACGCGGCTTCGAACGCCTGCTGCATCGCGGCGACGCTGCCGGCCGGCACGTCGAGCGCGGAATCGGTGCCCTGGTAGCGCAGGTGCACGCGCCGCTCGGTCACGATGCGCTCCGGCGGCACGTGCTGTTCGAGCAGCGCGCCGACCGCCTCGTCGGCCAGGCGGTCGAGCGCCTCGTTCAGCGCCGGCAGCGACGCGTCCGACAGCACGGCTTCCACCGCGCGCTCGCGCATCGCCGTCTGGTCGGCCAGCCCCATTCCGTATGCGGACAACACCCCCGCCAGCGGATGCGCGAACACCTGCGTCATCCCGAGCGCGTCGGCCACGCCGCACGCGTGCTGGCCGCCCGCGCCGCCGAACGTCGTCAGCACCTAGCGCGACACATCGTGGCCGCGCTGCACCGAGATCTTCTTGATCGCGTTCGCCATGCTGCCGATCGCGATTTCCAGGAATCCCTCGGCCAGCGCCTCGGGCGTGTCGCGCCGCCCGGTCGCCGCATGGATCTCGTCGGCGAGCGCCTCGAACTTCGCGACCACGCCGTCGCGATCGAGCGGCTGGTCCGCGTGCGGGCCGAACACGCGCGGGAAATGATCGGGCTGGATCTTGCCGAGCATCACGTTACAGTCGGTCACCGTCAGCGGACCGCCGCGCCGGTAGGCGGCCGGCCCCGGGTTCGCGCCGGCCGATTCCGGCCCGACGCGCAGCCGTGCGCCGTCGAAGCCGAGCACCGAGCCGCCGCCGGCCGCGACCGTATGGATGCTCATCATCGGCGCACGCATCCGCACGCCGGCCACCTGGGTCTCGAACACGCGCTCGAACTCGCCGTTGTAGTGCGACACGTCGGTCGACGTGCCGCCCATGTCGAAGCCGATCACCTGGTCGAAGCCGGCCGCGCGCGCGGCGCGCACCATCCCGACGATGCCGCCGGCCGGCCCGGACAGGATCGCGTCCTTGCCCTGGAACGCGTCGGCACGCGTGAGGCCGCCGCTGCTCTGCATGAACTGCAGGTTCACGCCGGGCATCTCGTGCGCGACCTGCTCGACGTAGCGGCGCAGGATCGGCGACAGGTACGCGTCGACGACGGTCGTGTCGCCGCGCGACACCATCTTCATCAGCGGCGATACCTCGTGCGACACGGACACCTGCGTGAAGCCGATCCGGCGCGCGAGTTCCGCCAGCATCCGTTCGTGCGCGGTGTAGCGATAGCCGTGGATCAGCACGATCGCGAGCGCCTGCACGCCCGAGTCGAACACGCGGCGCAGCGCCGCTTCGGCACCCTGCACGTCGAGCGGCATGACCACGTCGCCGTGCGCGCCGACCCGCTCGTCGATCTCGACGACCGTCTCGTACAGCGCATCGGGCAGCACGATGTCGAGATCGAACAGGCGCGGCCGGTTCTGATATGCAATGCGCAGCACGTCGCGAAAGCCGTGCGTCGTCGCGAGGGCGGTGCGTTCGCCCTTGCGCTCCAGCAGTGCGTTGGTCGCGACCGTCGTACCCATCTTCACCATGTCGACGCGCTCGGGCGTGATCGGTTCGCCGTCGGCGAGGCCGAGCAGATGGCGGATGCCGGCCACGGCCGCATCGCGATATTGCTCGGGGTTGTCCGACAGCAGCTTGTGCGTGACGAGCGAGCCGTCGGGCCGGCGCGCGACGATATCGGTGAACGTACCGCCGCGGTCGATCCAGAATTGCCAGCGGGCGGCGTCGGAGGAAACGGGGAAAGTGTGTCGGTCTGTCATGGCGATGAAGTCGATGCGTCGTTGAATTCAGGGCGAGCGCCGCCCCACGGCGCGCGTCGCGCGCCGCGTGACGGCTTCGATGAAAAGGGAGTGAAAAGCGGCGGGCGGGCGCCCGTTCAGGCCGCGTCGAGCTCGCGGCCGCGCGTCTCGGGCAGCGTCAGCGCGGCGACGATCACCACGCCGTAGGCCGCGACGGCAAAGATCCCGATGCTCATGCCAAGCCCGTATTGCTTCGACAGCGCGCCGATCAGGAACGGGAACAGTGCGCCGATCGCGCGGCCCACGTTGTAGCAGAAGCCCTGGCCGGAGCCGCGCACGCGGGTCGGAAACAGCTCGGTCAGGAACGCGCCCATCCCCGAGAAGATGCCCGATGCGAAAAACCCGAGCGGGAAGCCGAGCCACAGCATCGACGCGTTGGTCAGGTTCAGCGACGTGTACGCGAACGCGATCACCATCGAGCCGAGCGCGAACAGGATGAAGTTCGGCTTGCGGCCGAGGCGGTCGGTCAGGTACGCGCTCGTCAGGTAGCCGACCCACGAGCCGAAGATGATCATCGCGAGATAACCGCCGGTGCCCATCACGGTCAGGTGCCGTTCGGTCTTCAGGAAAGTGGGCAGCCACGTCGTGATCGCGTAGTAGCCGCCTTGCGCGCCGGTCGTCAGCAGCGCCGCGCGCAGCGTCGTCGTGATCAGCTTCGGCGCGAAGATCTCGGTGAGGCGCGGCGCGTCGGCTACTTTCGCCTGCGCGGCCTTTTCCTTCTCGAAGACGTCGGGCTCCTTCACGTAGCGGCGAATCACGACCACCAGCAGCGCCGGCGCGAGGCCGACGAGAAACAGCCCCCGCCACGCCTGTTCGGCCGGCAACACCGAAAACAACACCGCGTACAGCACCGCCGACAGCCCCCAGCCGATCGCCCAGCCCGACTGCACCAGCCCGACCGCCTTGCCGCGATCCCGCGCGCGGATCACTTCGCCGATCAGCACCGCGCCGGCCGTCCATTCGCCGCCGAAGCCGAAGCCCATCAGCGCGCGCGCCGCGAGCAGCTGGTGATAGTTCTGGGCAAGCCCGCACAGCGCGGTGAACACCGCGAACCACAGCACGGTCAGCTGCAACGTGCGCACACGGCCGATGCGGTCGGACAGGATGCCCGCGATCCAGCCGCCGAGCGCCGACGCGAGCAGCGTCATCGTGCCGATGAAGCCGGCGTCCGCGAGCGAGATGCCCCAGGTCGCGACGAGCGTCGGGATCACGAACGACAGCATCTGCGTGTCCATTCCGTCGAGCATGTAGCCGACCTTGCAGCTCCAGAATGCGCGGCGCTCGCGCGGCTGCGCGTCCGCATACCATCCGAACAGGCCGTTGCGTGCGGGGCCCGCGGGGTCGGCGGCGGGCGCCGCGAGGGTCTTGCTTTCCATGGTGATGCTCCTGTCGATATGCGCGGTCAAAATCGGTCGTGTCGTCTCGTGCATGCCCGTGTGCCGGGCGCGCGGCCGGCGGGCCACGGATGTGCGCCGCCCTCCGGCCGGGCGGATCGTCTGCGGTCGCGGCACGCTGCCGCGACGGGGCCGGACCGGCGAGCGCGCGGGCTGCCGGCGGATCGGATCAGAACACGGCCAGCGACGCGTTCGTGATGTCGGTCATCAGCATGTAACCGGGCGTATGCGCGATCGCGAGCGGCAGCTTCGCTTCCATCAATGCGGTTTGCGGCGTCACGCCGCACGCCCAGAACACGGGCAGCTCGCCGTCGCGCACCGTCACCGCATCGCCGAAATCGGGTGTGCCGAGATCGGCGATGCCAAGTGCTTCAGGATGGCCGATATGAATCGGCGCGCCGTGCACGCCCGGGAACCGGCTCGTGATCTGCACCGCGCGGATCGCATCGGCGCCGCGCAGCGGCCGCATCGACACGACCAGTTGGCCGCCGAAGATCCCCGCGCGGCGGTTCGGGATCGTCGTCCGGTACATCGGCACGTTGCGACCCTCTTCGATGTGGCGAAGCCCGATGCCTTCGCGCACCAGCATGTCCTCGAACGAGAACGAGCAGCCGATCGCGAACACGACGAAATCGTCGCGCCATAGCGCTTCGAGCGAATCGACACGCTCGGTCAGCCGGCCGTCCCGGTATACGTTGTAGCTCGGCACATCGGTGCGGATGTCGAGATCCTCGCCGAGCACGTCGAGCCGGAACGCGCCCGGTTCGCCGACGCCCAGCAGCGGGCATGCCTTCGGATTCGCCTGACAGAAGCGCAGGAAATCGTGCGCGTACGCATTCGGCAGGATCGCGAGATTCGCTTGCGCGAACGGGCCGCACTGGCCGGCGGTCGGGTTGCGGAAGGCGCCGCTGCGCACGGACTGGCGGAATTCGGAAGGCGTCATGTTGGTCGTTGGCGGGTCGTGATGTCGTCGGGGTGACGCGGTTGCGTCAGCGGATACGGCGAAGAATAGAAAAGAAAAAATTTTGTCGCCAACGAGTTTTTTTGCGCCGCGTGTATAGAATTTCTTAACGGATCTTCGGGTTATCCCCGATCTCGTTCACTTTTCTTCACCGGCAAGCTGCGCGTGCCCCATCCGTCCGATCGCCATGAACACGCGTTTCCTCGAAACTTTCGTCACGCTCGCTAAGCTGCGCAACTTCCGCACGACGGCCGCCGCGCTGCACGCGACGCCGGCCGCGATCTCGCAGCGCCTGAAGGCGCTCGAGGACGAATTGCACACCGTGCTCGTCGATCGCGACAGCCGCGAATTCCGGCTCACGCCGAACGGCGAGTATCTGCTCGGCTATGCGAAGGCCGTCGTCGAAGCGACGCACGAGCTGCAGGCCGCCGCGGCCGGCGAGAGCGCGCTGCGCGGCAAGCTGCGGCTCGGCGTGATCGAGACGGTCGTGCACAGCTGGCTGCCGCACTACCTGCGCCGCCTCGCGGCCGATTATCCGCAACTGGAAATCGACCTGACCGTCGACGTAAGCGTCGTGCTGCAGCGCCGGCTGATGGCCGGCGAGCTCGATTTGATCATTCGCGTGGAAGGCAGCGACGAGGCGTCGGTCGTCTGCGACGCGCTCGCGAACTATCCGGTGCGCTGGATCGCGCGCACAGGGCTGCTGCCGAACGCGCGCACCGGCCTCGCTCGGCAGGTGCTGCGCCAGCCGATCCTGACCTATGGGCGCGGCACCGCGCCCCACCGCGCGCTCGAGGACATCGTGCGCACACTCGCGCACGCACATGGCGTGCCGCTGTCGGAGACGCGCATCACCGGCTCGCCGTCGATCTCGGTGATCGTGCAACTGGTGCGCGACGGCTTCGGCGTCGCCGCGATTCCGGTGCTGTTCGTCGATGCGCTGATCGAAAGCGGCGAAGTCGTCGAGTTGCCGCTGCAACCGTCGCCGCCTTCGATCGTCGTGTCGATGTCACGCCGCGCCGACGCGCCGAAGTTCGTGCACGGCGCGTCGATCGCCGCGCGGGCCGCGTGTCACGAGTATTGCGAGAAGAGCAACCGGTTGCTGGTCGAAGCGCTTTGATGATGCGCGGTGCGGCAGCGCGCGCCGCCGAAGAACGGGCGGGCGCGAGCGCGCCCGCCTTGGGCCCGGCATCAACCGGGAAGCGGCTGCGTCAGTGCGACCGGCCCGTCTGCGTGCCCGGCGCGAACTCGATGCCGCGCAGCACTTCCGCAAACTTCGCAGTCCGCAGCACGGCGAACTGCTCGTGCGCAGCGGTTGCCGCGCTCGTGTTGCGCAACACGTCGCGCACCGCGACCAGCCGGTTCGGATCGGCGCCGACATCGCCGTCGCCGCTGACCGTCGACGTGACCGCCCAGATCGTCACCGTGCCGTCGGGTTCGACGCGGCCTGTCAGGTTGCGCAGGCCGTCCGTCGCCGGCGCCCACGGCAGCCCCGTCGCCGCGTTGTTGCCCATCGGGTAGCCCGCGACCGAATACGGCTGGCCGAGATTCAGCCCGTTCTGCAGCGTGTACGCGAGCTTCCATTGCTTCGTCGATGCGTCGTACACCCACTTCTGCAGGCCGGCGCCCGTCTGCGCGGCCGCATGCGAGTACAGGTCCTGGCCGCCCGTGTAGCCGTCGCCTTCGTCCGCGACGTATAGCGTGTTCGCGTCGGCGAACCACATCCCGAACGGATAGGACAGCGTCGTCGCGGTCTTGTTCGGCGTCGACGGGAAGCCGGCCAGCACGCACATGTTGTTCGGCAGACTGGTCGTCTGCAGCGACGCCGCGGTGTACGCGAGCGGCGCCGTCGGCAGCGCGGCTTTCGGCGACGGCACACCGATGCCCGACGGGCACGCGGTGCCGGTTGTGTCGACGAAGTAGACGGTGTTCACGCCGTTGCTGCCGCTGCCCTTCGTGTAGTACACGACGTTGTCGTGCACCGTGATCCCGCGGAAGTTGTCGTCCTTGCCGATCTTGTCGGCCTTCGCGCCGAGTTCCGTGACCGAGAAGCTCGCGAGCGGCATCGGCACGCCCGGCGTCTGCTGCGCTTCGTGCTGCTTCGCGCCGTCGATGAACTGCGCGCCCGCGCCGAGGATCACGTTGTCGGGCTGCGGGTTCGCGCCATTGCCGGCGTTGCCGGACGTGTAATAGATCTCCTGCCCGCTGCTGTTGTTCAGGATCGCCGCGCGGCCGTTGTTGCCGCTGTACGCATTCGTCTCGGTGAAGCGGAAATGCCCGTGACGATCGACGCGTGCGATCGCGCGATAGAAGGTCTGCCCGTCCGGGTTGGTCGTGTCGACGGCGGCCGGCGTGTTCGAGTTCGACACGTCGATCGCGTTGACCGGCGCGACATAGCCCATGAACGTCAGGTAGTTGCCGTCGGCGGACAAGTGCAGCCCGAGTTCCGACTTCGAGCTGAAGCTCGTCACGAGTTGATCGTGAGCGAAGCCATTCTGGACGCTGTTCGGCACTTCGAGCGTGCTGACGACGCCGCCCGCCGGCGTGATCTGGTCGAGGAAGATGCGCGACGTGATGCCGAAGTTGCCGTCGTAGCGGACGTTGTTCCACACATACGGATAGGTGCCGTCGTTCGGCGCGCCGGAAGCCGCACCGCAACCGCCGGTGGTCTTCGCGCAGTTCGGCGGCAGGATCGCGCCGGTCTGCACGTTGCTCGACACGTTGTCGTAGACGCTGCGGCTCAGCACCAGGAAGCCCGGCACGAAACGGCTGGCGTCGCCGTTGTCGCTCCGGGCGGCTTGCGCGCCGATGCTCGCGGCAATCAGGGTGAGCGCAACGGCGGGAACGGTACGATCGCGCAGCGCGCGGCGGCACTTCGCGGACAGGACGGGTTTCAGCATGGACAAGGCTCCGTACGACATCGAGTGGGGATGTTGTTGGTGAACAGACTGACGACGTGAAGCCCCGCCACCTTAGCCATGCTTGATGAAGAATTGATTGCGACCGATGCGGTGTAAACCAGCATGCCGATGCCGGCCGCTAACCGCATGAACCTTTCGTTATTGATATGTAATTCGAAGGAAACGAATCAGTCAGGATCACGTATACGTTCCGCGTGGCGCAGGTTGCCCCTCATGTGCTTGGGTGAGCTTGCCGTCGCCGTACTCGCGCAGCACCTGCGAGATCACCACGCGATAACCGTCGAGCCAGCGCGCCTGCTTCGCCTTCGCCTCCAGATGCGCGGGGTGCTGCATCAGTTGCCGCAGCGCCGCCTCCGATTCCCAGTAGTAGACGTTCTGGATCAGTCCCGCCTCGGCGTTCTCCCACGTCTCCTCGCCGAGATAGCCGGGCGTCGCGCGTGCCATGTCCGCGATCTGCCGATCGAGCCGATGGAATTCGTCGTCGTATTGCCCGGCGCGGAAAATGAAGGTCGATGCGTACATGCGCGCTCCGTCGGAGACGATTGAAAGAGCGCCAAATGTAAGGCACGCGTGACGTGCCGCTGTCGTCACGCGGTGCGCTTGATCGGATCGTGTCGAGCGGCAAGCCACGCGTCGATGCGTGGGGCGCCGGCATGCGTGCGCGTCGAGGTTTCCATGGTTGCGGGCATCGCATCGAGCGCGTGCCGCGCGCGTTCGAGTGCCTCCGCGAAACCGCGCAACTCGCGTGTCGCCGGCCGGTCGTCGAGACGCCGGCGCGCGAGCGCCGCTTCGATACGTGCATCGATCAACGCGCGCTGCGCGTCGATGAAGTCGAGGCACAGCATGCGGCACTGCGCGGAGATCGATGCGGTCGCGAGCAGCACCGGCACGATCGACATCGTCAGGTAGCCGCCAGGTGCAAGCCGCGACAATGTCGCGCGGACTTGCGAGCCGCCGTCGATCAGCGATGCGAACACCGCGTCGCGCCACACCGCGCGCTCGAACACGAGCGCATCGCGAAACGTGTCGAGCGCCGCGCGATCCGCGACCTGCCCTGCCCTGCCGTGACCAGCGGTATCGACGATACCGGATTCGGCACATGCTAACGGGTACGGGAATATGCACGCTGATCCGATGGCGTCCATCTGCTCCGGACCGCGCCCATTTCGAGATGAATGACGGAATCCGCGACGCATAATCCCGTCGCACGTCACGACGAAAACGAGCGACCGTATCGCGCTCGAAACGCACATCGCATGACGCGTGTCGCAAATACCGCGAGCGGAAGCATCCCGCTCACCCAATGCCCTCTGGAGACCCGATGTCAAAAATCACGGACGTACTGAAAGTGCTGTCGACCTGCGAACCCTACCGCCCCGCAAAAGGCCTGTCGATGGAGCGGGCACGGAAAGCGGCGCGAATTCTGCTCGCGGGAGGCGGTGTCTGTTTCGTGCTGCTCGGCACATTGGCGCTTTGGCACAAGGCGGCCCCGGCACCATGGCAGCAGCACGTCGCCATCGTGTTTTACGTACTGACTGTCTTGTTCAGCCTGCTCTCCCTCATCGTCGAACCCGTCGCCGGCATCATCCAGATGTTTCGCTGGAAATCGGAAACGCTGAACACCATCACGCGCGAGGTGGAGACCGACGAGAAGCATGCACTGCTGCTGGCCGGTTACGACGACGGCACGCTCGAATATGCGCGGCATGTCCTGCAACTCAAGGTGAAGCGCCTCGACGCGCGCGTCGTGTCGTTCTTCGGCGGCGGAACGGCCGCCTATGCGCTGCTTGCCGTGACGCTCTCGAACATCAAGGACGCGGGCGGACTGCCGTGGTTGCAGAGTACGCTGACAAACGGATTCGTTTCCGGAAATTTCCTGAATACCGCCATCGTATGGGGCATTGCATTGGTCTTCGGGCTGTCCGTCGGCTCGATGGCTTTGAAGGTGGTCCAGTCGCGCTACGTCTATCAGGTCGAACTGATCGAGCTCGTGCTGCTGCATCGAACGATGGCGAAGGCGGCCAGGCATGCTTGACGTAGTCGGCACGGCGGATCGTGCGCAACCGCGCATCTGGCGTGCTCATCCGGCACGCCGCTCAGCCAGCGGCATCGCCCGCCGCGATGCAATCCGCAACCCGAGCACGCCGCCGACGAGCAGCGCCACGGCGACCAGCAGCAGCGCGAGATCGTACGAATGCGTCACGTCCTTGATGTGTCCCATCACCGGCGGCAGCGCAAGCCCCGCGATGTTCGCGACCGCGTTGATCAGCGCGATCGACGCGGCGGCCGTGAGGCCCGATACGTATTCGGTCGTCACGGCCCAGAACACCGGCGTCGCGGCCCAGTTGAATCCGACCGCGAACACGAGCAATGCATACGCAACGGGCAGCATGGGCGTATAGATCGCACCGGTCAGCAGCGCACCGGCCAGCAGCATCGGCACGCCGAGATGCAGCGCGCGTTCGCCGCCGAGATCCGAATGCCGGCCGTTCAGATACATCGCGATGCACGCGAACAGGAATGGCAGTGCGGACAGGCTGCCGACCGCGAAGCTCGATTGCCCCGACAGGCTCTTCACCAGCAACGGCAGAAACAGCGTGAGGCCGATCGTGCCGAAGGCCTGCAACAGCCAGAACGCCGCCAGCGCCCACACCTTGCCGTCGCCGAACGCGCGCCGCAATGCCGCGCCGTGCGACAGGTGCTCGCGCGGCGCGCCGTCGCGCAGCGCCGCTTCTAGCCACGCGCGCTCGTCGGCCGGCAGCCAGCGTGCATGCGCGGGCGTATCGGGCAGCTTCCGCCATACGACGATCCCGAGCAGCAGCGCGGGCACGCCTTCGAGCAGGAACAGCCAGCGCCAGCCTTCGACGCCAAGCACGCCGTTCAGGTTCAGCAGCGCGCCGGACAGCGGCAACCCGATCACCGACGCGAGCGTCGCGCCGATATAGAAGAACGACATCGCCCGTGCACGATCGCTTTGCGGATACCACGCGGACAGGTAATAGATGATGCCCGGCGTGAACCCCGCTTCGGCTGCGCCCAGCAGCAGGCGCATCGCATAGAGCTGGCCCGGCGTATGCACCGCGCTCATCCCGGCCGCGACGATGCCCCACGTGATCATGATGCGGGCGATCCAGCGGCGTGCGCCGACACGCGCGAGGAATAGATTGCTCGGTACTTCGAAGATGATGTACGTGACGTAGAACAGCCCCGCGCCGAGGCCATACATCTGTGCGCTGAGGCCGAGATCCGCATTCATCTGCAGCGCCG
The DNA here is from genome assembly GCF_021483755.1 of Burkholderia sp. WTPI3. Lineage (NCBI taxonomy): Bacteria > Pseudomonadati > Pseudomonadota > Betaproteobacteria > Burkholderiales > Burkholderiaceae > Burkholderia > Burkholderia sp. WTPI3. Next base: position 10,462 of record NZ_JAGIXF010000107.1, read on the forward strand.
CGACCGAGATGTTCGAACGGTCGATGTATGCGACGAGGTACAGCAGCATCAGAAACGGAATAAGGCGCAGGTTCAGGCGCCGCATCGTCGCGGCGTGCAACTGCGGGACGGCAGCATTCATCGACTTGTCTCCTGGATCGTCTCGCGGGACGGGCGGATGCCGCGCATGATCGCGACATCGTCGCGCCGCGTGAAGCGCGGCGTCATGCGAAGCAGTCTAGGAGTCGCGCGAAATGCGCGTCAATTATCGGGACGCAGTCTCGATATGTGAGAAATACCGGCGAGTTAGTACCGCATCACGAGATACAACCCCGCGGCCGCAAGCGCCATCCCCGGCCACGCGAGCGCACCGACCGTTTCGCCGAGCACAATGAGCGCGATCAACGCGGTGGCCGGCGGAATCAGGAAAAACAACGCCGACACGCGCGACGCCTCGCCGTATCGCACCATCGCGAGCAGCAGCGAAATCGCGATCAGCGAGTTGCAGATCACGAGATACGCGAGCGACCCGGCGAGCCCCGCAGTCCAGTTCACGTGCATCGGTTCGAGTGCGAACGCGAGTGGCGCGGTCACGGCGAGGCCGACGGTGTACTGCACGAGGTTCGCGGTAACCGGATGAACGTCGGTGCCGAAGCGCTTTTCCCACAGCGTGCCGCCGGTGATCGATGCGAGCGCAAGCAATGCGAACACCAGCGCCCACGACGACGACACCGCGACCGACGATCGCGCGAGGATGACGATCACGGCGCCCGCTGCGCCGAGTGCGAGCCCGACCCAGCGCAGCACGCCGACCCGCTCGCCGGCGATCATCGGCGCGAGCAGCCCGACGAGAATCGGCTGCTGCGACGTGACGAGCGCGACGGCCCCGGCCGACATGCCGAGCTTCAGGCTCAGATACGTGAACGAGAAATAGCCGGCCTGCAACAGCAAGCCGACGACGACAAGATTGCGCCATTCGCCACGCGTACGCGGCAACGCGGGGCGCAGCCACAGGAACGGCCCGACGAGCAGCGCGACGACGCACGCGTAGCGCAGCGCGAGAAACGTGAGCGGATCGGCGTCGCGCAAGCCCAGCTTCAGGAACACGAAGCCGCTCGCCCACAGCAGCAGGAACAGTGCAGGGGCGACGCGCAGCCAGCACGGTTGCGGTGTCGCCATCGGCGGATCGCTCGTCGTCATGTGCGCTCGCCCTGGATGGCCTGATGATTGTCTGCACCGCATGCGAACGGGCGCATCATCGACGGATCAGGCGGGATACGGCAGTCGTCACGGTGCCGGCGACGATCACGATCTGCAGTGTCCTGCTCATCACGGCGTGCCCCCGAATAGGAATTGTGCGGTGATCATACGCCGCGTCGACCGATCCTGCGTCGTCGCTACGGAGCGGGCACGACGCGCGGCGGCACGCGCTCGCCGTCAGCGTCGTCCGAGGCCAGCATGCGCGGAATCTCGTCGACGAATGCATCAATAACGACGCGCACCTTCGACGGCACATGCCGCGACGCCGGCCGCACGACGAACACTTCGGCGCCCGACGTGCTCTCGCTGTCCATCACGAGCGCGAGACGGCCGTCGCGCACGTACGGCGCCATCAACCAGCACGGCAGCCACGCGAGGCCCGCCCCGGCCGCGGCCGCGTCGGCGATCGCCTGCAGGTCGTCGAACCGCAGGCGGCCGGCCGGGCGATGGTCGTGCACCGCGCCGTCCGCGCCGATGATCCGCCATGGCGTCGGCTGCCCGCCGCGCGAATACGCGATGCCGACATGCGACGCGAGTGCGTCGAGCCCCGACGGCCAGCCATGACGATCGAGATACGCGCGCGATGCGCAGATACCCATGCGCTGTACGCCGAGCTTTCGGCCGACCAGCGCGCTGGTGTCGGCCAGCGCGCCGATCCGCACTGCGACGTCGAAGCCGTCGTTGACGAGATCGGCGACGCGATCGCTGAACGACACGTCGATTTCAAGTCGCGGATAGCGCTCGACGAGGCGCCGCACGACGGGCGCCACGCATTGCCGGCCGAACAGCACGGGCACACTGATTCGCACGCGCCCGGCCGGCTCGCGCCGGCCCGCGTCGAGCGCGGCCTCCGTCTCGCCGAGTTCGGCCAGCAGCCGCCGGCACTGCTCGTAATAGACGAGCCCTTCGTCGGTCAGGCCGAGCTGGCGCGTCGTGCGCTGCAGGAGCCGCGCGCCGAGACGCTGTTCGAGCCGCGCGACGATCTTCGCGACGGCCGAGCGCGTCATGCCGAGGCGCAGCGCCGCCGCCGCGAAGCTGCCTGACTCCACGACGTCGACGAATTCGGCGACGCCTCTCAGCCGCTCATCCATGTAATTCCGCTCCGGTGGGATGACAGAGTTGTGTCCACTACGGCAACAATCATTGGCCGAATTCTCGCCAATGCGTCCCGTCGCGCGACACTATGATAGTCCGCTCTACCTGGAAAAAGGAGTCGACATGCATGCATGGCAAGTCAAACCGGGCGACGGCGTTGCCGGGCTCCGGCGCATCGACGCGACGCTTCGTCCGGTCGGCCCGACCGACGTCGTCGTGAAGATCCACGCGGCTGCGCTGAACTATCGCGACCTGATGTTCGCGCGCGGCGACTATCTCGGCATCGGCACCGACGCGCTGATCCCGGTCGCCGACGGTGCCGGGGAAGTCGTCGAAACCGGTCGCGACGTCACGCGGTTCAAGCCGGGCGATCGCGTGATCAACACGTATTTCCCGCACTGGATCGACGGGCCGCCCACGCAGCGGAAAGTCTCGGGGTCGCCCGGCTCGCATTTCGACGGCGTGCTCGCCGAACGCTTCGTCTCCGACGAAGCCGCACTGGTCGCGATTCCCGCGCATCTCGACTACGCCGAAGCGGCGACGCTGTCGTGCGCGGGCATCACCGCGTGGAATGCGCTGTTCGTCGACGGCGGGCTGGGACCGGGCGCAACCGTCGTGCTGCTCGGCACGGGCGGCGTGTCGATCATTGCGCTGCAACTCGCCCATGCGGTCGGACTGCGCACGATCGTGACCTCGTCGAGCGATGCAAAGCTCGAGCGCGCCCGCGCACTGGGTGCGGACGCAACGATCAACTATCGCGCGACACCCGAATGGCAACATGAAGTGCTGCGCCTCACCGGCGGCGCGGGCGCGGATCTTGTCGTCGAAGTCGGCGGGCGCGATACGCTGCCGCGCTCGATCGCCGCGACGAAAATCGGCGGCATCGTGTCGATCATCGGCGGTCTCAGCAGCTTCGGCGGCCCGGCGCTCGATCTGCTGTCGCTGATCGGCGGCGTCCGGCAACTGCACGGCTTCATGGTCGGCAGCCGCGCGATGCTCGACGACGTCGTGCGACTGGTCGACGCGAAGCGGATCAGGCCGGTGGTCGATCGCGTGTTCGGCTTCGACGAAGCGCCGCAGGCCTACGCGTACCTGCAGTCGGGGCAGCATTTCGGGAAAGTCGTAATTCGCGTCGCCTCGTAACGAAGGAAGGCGGCTTGGGCCGCCTTCTTCCCCCTCCGCCGCTCAACCGCCCCGCCTCGCTCCCCTGTCCATAGCGCATTCGCGCAAATGCTTTTCCGAATCCGTTATTGGATCGCGTCGCCGCGCGTTTTTATACTCGTCAGCACTCTCTGATGAAGAGTGCCAGCCAATTTCGACGCAACAGAACAGGACGAAAAGATGAGCCTACGCCCCTTGCACGACCGGGTCATCGTGAAGCGACTCGACCAGGAAACCACCACCGCCTCGGGCATCGTGATCCCCGACAGCGCCGCTGAAAAACCCGACCAGGGCGAAGTGATCGCCGTCGGCCCCGGCCGCAAGGATGCGGACGGCCAGCGCATCGTGCCCGACCTGCAGGTCGGCGAACGCGTGCTGTTCGGCAAGTACGCGGGCCAGGCCGTCAAGGTGGACGGCAACGAATTCCTGGTGCTGCGCGAGGAAGACATCGTCGCGGTCGTCAATCAATAACGGAGTGCAATCATGGCAGCGAAGGAAATCATTTTCAGCGACGTCGCCCGCGCGAAGCTGACCGAAGGCGTCAACATTCTCGCGAACGCGGTGAAGGTCACGCTCGGGCCGAAGGGCCGCAACGTCGTGCTCGAACGCAGCTTCGGCGCACCGGTCGTCACGAAGGACGGCGTGTCGGTCGCGAAGGAAATCGAACTCGCGGACAAGCTGCAGAACATCGGCGCGCAGCTCGTTAAGGAAGTCGCGTCGCGCACCAGCGATGCCGCCGGCGACGGCACGACGACGGCCACCGTGCTTGCGCAGGCGATCGTGCGCGAAGGCCAGAAATACGTCGCGGCCGGTCTCAATCCGCTCGACCTGAAGCGCGGGATCGACAAGGCGGTTGCAGCGGCCGTCGACGCGCTGAAAAAAATCAGCAAGCCGACCACCACCAGCAAGGAAATCGCGCAGGTCGCGACAATCTCCGCGAACGGCGAGGAATCGATCGGCCAGCGCATCGCCGAAGCGATCGACCGCGTCGGCAAGGAAGGCGTGATCACCGTCGAGGACGGCAAATCGCTCGCCGACGAACTCGACGTCGTCGAAGGATTGCAGTTCGATCGCGGCTATCTGTCGCCGTACTTCATCAACAATCCCGACAAGCAGATCGCCGAGCTCGAGAACCCATACATCCTGCTGCACGACAAGAAGGTCTCGAACATTCGCGACCTGCTACCGGTGCTCGAACAGGTCGCGAAGTCGGGCCGTCCGCTGCTGATCATCGCGGAAGACGTCGAAGGCGAAGCGCTCGCGACGCTGGTCGTGAACAACATTCGCGGCATCCTGAAGACGGTCGCGGTCAAGGCGCCGGGCTTCGGCGATCGCCGCAAGGCGCTGCTCGAGGACATCGCGATCCTGACCGGCGGGCAAGTCGTCGCCGAGGAAACGGGTCTCACGCTCGAGAAGGCGACGCTCGCCGAACTCGGCCAGGCGAAGCGTATCGAGGTCGGCAAGGAAAACACGACGGTAATCGACGGTGCGGGCGACGCGAAGAACATCGAGGCGCGCGTGAAGCAGATTCGCGTGCAGATCGAAGAGGCGACGTCCGACTACGACCGCGAAAAGCTGCAGGAACGCGTCGCGAAACTCGCGGGCGGCGTCGCGGTGATCAAGGTCGGCGGAGCGACCGAGATCGAGGTCAAGGAGAAGAAGGATCGCGTCGACGACGCGCTGCATGCGACACGCGCGGCCGTCGAGGAAGGTATCGTGCCGGGCGGCGGCGTCGCGCTGATCCGCGTGCGGCAGGCAATTCGCGAGCTGAAGGGTGCGAACGCCGATCAGGATGCGGGCATCAAGATCGTGCTGCGCGCGCTCGAGGAACCGCTGCGCCAGATCGTCGCGAACGCGGGCGAGGAATCTAGCGTGGTCGTCGCGAAAGTCGCGGAAGGCACGGGTAACTTCGGCTACAACGCGCAGACTGGCGAATACGGCGACCTCGTCGAATCGGGTGTGCTCGATCCGACCAAGGTCACGCGCACGGCACTGCAGAACGCGGCGTCGGTGGCCGGGCTGCTGCTGACGACCGATGCGACCGTGTTCGAAGCGCCGAAGGATGCGGCACCGGCCGCCGCGCCGGGCGGCCCGGGTGCGGGCGGGCCGGGATTCGATTTCTGACGATGTGCCGCGACGTGCCGGTTCATCGGCACGCCCGGCGATTCCGAAGCGATGCAACGCGTGGCGACGCAAGTCGTCACGCGTTTTTTTATGGATCGCCCCGCGCACGGGTCCGGCGCGGCGCCCGAAGTAAGATGAGCACTCATTCCGCCGCATCGCCCTGAAAACCATGTACGCCGCGAAAAGAGGCGATGTGGTCAGCATGACGAACCCGAAATCCGTCGCGTTCTACGGCAGTATCTTCGCGTTGAGGGTGCCGGCGCACGCGTCGGCATGGCTCGAACTCACGGTCGTCGCGCGGTCGGTCGGGATCTCGGGCGCGTGGTCTTGCACGATGGCGCTGCTCGCATCGAACCCGTCCGTGCGCCTGCTGCTGACTCGGCGCAAGGCCGTGCTCGATACGACAGCCGGGTTGCCGCTGATGGGGCTCGGCGGAAAGAAGCCGGCGGGGCGCTGATCGGCATCGCGTTCGCGCATCGCTACCAAAAAAGGCCGCCTGTAGCGCCCCGTTACCGGGAGCCACAAGCGGCCTTCTCGCGTGCAGCGCGATTCAGCGGCGCGTCGCCAGCCTCTTCACGACACGCACGAGCGCATCGACTTCATCGCACGTGTTGTAGAACGCCAGCGACGGCCGCACCGTCGCATCGAGCCCGAAACGCCGCAGGATCGGTTGCGCGCAGTGATGCCCCGAGCGCACCGCGATGCCCTCTTCGTTCAGCGCCTGACCGACTTCCTCGGTCTCGTAGCCCTTCAGCACGAACGACAGCACACTCGCCTTGTCGCGCGCGGTGCCGACGAGCCGCACGCCCGGCACCGGCGCGAGCACGCTGGTTGCATACGCAAGCAGGTCGTGCTCGTAGCGCGCGATGTTCTCGATGCCGACGCGGCTCACGTAATCGAGCGCAGCCCCCAACCCCACCGCATCCGCGATGTTGCCGGTGCCGGCCTCGAAGCGGTTCGGCGGCTGCTGGAACACCGTGCGCTCGAACGTCACGTCCGCGATCATGTTGCCGCCGCCCTGCCAGGGCGGCATGTCGTCGAGAATCGCACGCTTGCCGTACACAACGCCGATCCCGGTCGGCCCGTAGATCTTGTGTCCCGAGAACACGAAGAAATCCGCATCGAGCGCCTGCACGTCGACGCGCATGTGCGAGATCGACTGCGCGCCGTCGACGAGCGCCTTCGCGCCCGCGCGATGCGCGAGCTCGACGATCTCCTTCACCGGCACGACCGTCCCGAGTGCATTCGACACCTGCGTCACGGACACGATCTTCGTGCGATCGTTGAGCAGCTTCCGGTATTCGTCGAGCAGCACCTGCCCCGAATCGTCGACCGGAATCACGCGCAGCTTCGCACCCTTCTGCGCGGCGAGTTGCTGCCACGGCACGATGTTCGCGTGATGCTCGAGATGCGACACGACGATCTCGTCGCCTTCGCCGACGTTCTGCACGCCCCACGTCTTCGCGATCAGGTTGATCGCCTCGGTGGTGCCGCGCACGAACACGATCTCGTCCGGCGACGAAGCGCCGATGAAACGCCGCACGGTGTCGCGCGCATGCTCGTACGCATCCGTCGCGCGGCCCGCCAGTGCAT
>NZ_JAGIXF010000108.1:0-17423 GCF_021483755.1 Burkholderia sp. WTPI3
AGTCAGGTTGATAATTCACGTTATGTAAAATAAATAACAAGGATTAGACGCAACACGTGTGCGTGCAACCGGCGGCAGCACGCACCGAGCCGCGACCGGCCGACGAACCGGCGCCTCCGGCAACGCCACGTGCGCACCGCGCCAGCTACGGCGCGCACGCGGCCAAACGATCGTCAGACCGCCATCACCGTCACCGACTTCGTCACGAGATACGGCTCCAGCGCTTCCGGCCCGCCTTCCGACCCGTAACCCGAATCCTTCACGCCACCGAACGGCATTTCCGGCCACGGCGTCGCGGGCTGGTTGATCCACAGCATCCCGACTTCGAGACGCTGTGTGAGCAGGTGCACGTTCGCGAACGAACGCGTGAACGCATAGCCGGCCAGCCCGAACGGCAGACGGTTCGCTTCGGCGATTGCGTCGTCTAGCTTGTCGAAGCCGCGGATTGCGGCGACGGGGCCGAACGGCTCGTTGTTGAATACGTCCGCGTCGAGCGGCACGTTCGAGATCACGGTCGGTGCGAAGAAGTTGCCTTCCGAGCCGACCCGTTCGCCGCCTGTCTCGATGCTCGCGCCAACCTTGCGCGCGTTGTCGACGACCGACGCCATCGCGGTCAACCGGCGCGGGTTCGCCAGCGCACCGAGCGTCGTGCCCTCCTCGAGACCGTTACCGACCTTCAGCCCTTGTGCATGCTTGACCAGTGCGCGCGTGAACTCGTCGCGGATGCTGTTGTGCACGAGGAAACGCGTCGGCGAAATGCAGACCTGGCCCGCGTTGCGGAACTTCGCGCCACCGGCGGCCTTCACCGCCAGCGCGACGTCCGCATCCTCGGCGACGATCACCGGCGCGTGACCGCCCAGTTCCATCGTCGCGCGCTTCATGTGCTGACCGGCGAGCGCGGCGAGCTGCTTGCCGACCGGCGTCGAGCCCGTGAACGTCACCTTGCGGATCACCGGGTGCGGAATCAGGTACGACGAAATTTCAGCCGGGTCGCCGTACACCAGACCGATCACGCCTGCCGGCACGCCCGCGTCGACGAACGCGCGCAGCAGCGCGGCCGGCGATGCCGGGGTTTCTTCCGGCGCCTTCACGAGGAACGAACAGCCGGTCGCCAGCGCGGCGCTCAGCTTGCGCACCACCTGGTTGACCGGGAAATTCCACGGCGTGAACGCCGCGACCGGGCCGACCGGCTCCTTCACGACGGTCTGCTGCGCGCCGAGGTTGCGCGGCGGCACGATCCGGCCATACACGCGGCGGCCTTCGTCCGCGAACCATTCGATGATGTCGGCTGCCGACAGCACTTCGACACGGGCTTCCGTCAGCGGCTTGCCCTGTTCCTGCGTCATCAGCTGTGCGATCGCGTCGGCGCGCTCGCGCACCAGTGCGGCCGCCTTGCGCATCGTCGCCGCGCGCTCGTGCGCCGGCACCTTGCGCCATGCTTCGAAACCGCGCTGAGCAGCAGCCAGCGCGCGATCGAGATCGGCGATGCCCGCGTGGGCCACCTTGCCGATCGCCTTGCCCGTCGCCGGGTTCACGACGTCGATCGTCTTGCCGCTCGCGGCGTCGACCCACTCGCCGTCAATCAACAGTTGCGTATCGGTATAAGTCACGTTAGCCATCCAGACACCCCTACTTTGCGTCGATAAAACGCGCGCTGCCGCGAACGGCCGCGCGCCGGTTGACAGAAAGAGCTGCGTCGCCGGGCGCGATGCACCCGGCGACGTTCGACGGCGGGCACGCGGCACGCATGCCCGCCATCATCCGCCACGTCCGGCCGCACTTAACGCGAGGCCGCCGTCGCCTTGCGGAGTTTCGCGACGTCCGCCGCCGGCACGGCCGGCGCGCCGTTGTTCCAGCCGGCGCGCATGAACGTCAGCACGTCGGCGATCTGCCGGTCGTTCAACGCGTTGGCGAACGCCGGCATCGGGTACGCGGACGGTACGCCACCGATCACGAGCGACTCGCTGCCGTTCAGCGTCACGTTGATCAGCGACGACGCGTCGGCCTCGAGCACGTTCGGATTGCCGGCAATCGGCGCGAGCAGCGGCGCGTAGCCGCGACCGTCCGCGCCATGGCAATGCAGGCAGTAAGCGTTATACACCTTTGCGCCGGAATCGTTCGCCGGCCGGACCAGCGCGGCCTGCGTCGCCTTCGGATCATAACGGTAAGGCGGCGCGCCCGTGCCGCCTGCCGCCGGCAACGATTTCAGATATCGGGAAATCGCCGCCAGGTCGTCGTCGGTCAACGCCTGCGTGCTGTGATTGATCACGCTGACCATCGAGCCGAATGCCGTCGCATGCCGGTTCGCGCCCGTCTTCAGGAACTGCGCGACATCCGCGTCGCTCCAGCGGCCGAGCCCCGTATCGTGCTCGCCGGTCAGGTTCGACGCGAACCAGTTGTCGATCGCCGCGCCTGACAGGAACGCCGCGCCTACTTCGTCGAGCGCCTTCTCCTGGAAGCCGACGCCGCGCGGCGTGTGGCACGACCCGCAATGGCCGAGCCCCTGCACCAGGTACGCGCCGCGGTTCCACATCGCGTCCCTGGCCGGCTTGTCGGCGTACGGCGTCGTGTCGAGGAACGCCGCGTTCCACAGCGCGAGCGGCCAGCGCATGTTCAGCGGCCACGGGATGTCGGACGGGTGGTTCGCCTGCTTCACCGGCTCGACGCCGTGCATGAAATACGCGTACAGGGCCTTCACGTCGTCGTCGCGCAGCTTCGCGTACGACGGATAAGGCATCGCCGGATACAGATGATGGCCGTCCTTCGCGATGCCCGCGCGCAGCGCGCCCGCGAACTCGGCCTCCGTATAGCCGCCGATGCCCGTGTCCGGGTCGGGCGTGATGTTGGTCGTGTAGATCGCGCCCATCGGCGTGACCATCTTCAGGCCGCCGGCGAACGGCACGCCGCGCGGCGCGGTGTGGCACGCGACGCAATCGCCCGCTTTCGCGAGATACGCGCCGCGCGCGACGAGCGCGTTGTCGGCCGGTGCCGTTTGCGCGGCGTGCGCCACCGTGCCGGCGGTCGACGCGGACAACGCCAGCAGCGACGCGCCGAGCGCGTGCGCGACGCCACTCAGGCGATTCAGGCGATTCAGGCGATTCAGGCGATTCAGGCGATTCAGGATGAGGTTTCGCATGGGTCCGTCCCTCCCCTCAAGCCGTCTTCAACTGACTGCCGACCGGAAGCTTGCGCAACCGCTTGCCGGTTGCCGCGAAGATCGCGTTCGACAATGCTGCCGCCGTGGCGGCGGTGCCCGGTTCGCCGATCCCGCCCGGCGCCTCGCCGCTCTTCACGAGATGGACCTCGATCGGCGGCGTCTCGTTGATGCGCATCATCCGGTAGTCGGTAAAGTTGCTTTGCACGACGCGGCCGTCCTCGATCGTGATCTCACCATACAGCGCGCCCGTAATCCCGAAGATGATGCCGCCCTGCACCTGCGCCTCGATCGTGTTCGGGTTGACATACATCCCGCAGTCGACCGCGCACACGGCACGCTTGACCTGCACTTCGCCATCCTCCACCGCCACGTCGATGACGATCGAGAAGAAGCTGCCGAACGCATGCATCACCGAGACGCCGCGCCCTTGCCCCTTCGGCAGCGGCGTGCCCCAGCCGGCCGCCTTCGTCGCGACGTCGAGCACGTTGCGCGCACGCGGCGTCTTGTCGAGCAGCGCACGGCGATACTGGACGGGGTCGATCCTGGCCTGGGCCGCCAGCTCGTCGATGAAGCTTTCGACGACGAACGTGCCGCGCGTCGGCCCGACGCCGCGCCAGAACGCAGTCGGCACGTGGCGCGGCTCCTGGCGCACGTAGTCGACGAGTTGGTTCGGCAAGTCGTACGGCAGTTCGGCTGCCACCTCGACCGCATCCGGGTCGATGCCGTTCTGGAATGCCGGCGGCGCAAAACGCGCCATGATCGACGAGCCGACGATCCGGTGCTGCCACGCGATCGGCTTGCCGTTCGCGTCGAGGCCCGCCGAAATCTTGTCGTAATAACACGGTCGGTACATGTCGTGCTGGACGTCTTCCTCGCGCGTCCACACGACCTTCACGGGCGCATCGACCTGCTTGCCGACCTTCACGGCCTGCGCAACCATGTCCGTCTCGAGACGACGGCCAAAGCCGCCGCCGAGCAGGTGGTTGTGCACGACGATCCGCGCCGGCGACAGGCCAGTGAGCCGCTGCACGGTATCGCGCACACGTGTCGGCACCTGCGTGCCGAGCCAGACCTCGCAGCCGTCGCCGCGCACGTGCACCGTGCAGTTCACCGGCTCCATCGTCGCGTGCGCGAGCAACGGCTGTTCGTAGACGGCGTCGACACGCGTCTTCGCGTTCGCGAATGCCTTGCCGACGTCGCCGTCCTTGCGCGCGACCGCGCCCTTGCCGTTCGCCGCGGCCCGCGCGAGATCCGCGAAAAGATCCTTGGTCGACACCTTCGCGTCCGCGCCCTCGTTCCACTTCACGACGAGCGCCGATGCGCCGCGCTTCGCGGCCCACGTGTGATCGCCGACCACCGCCACCGCGTTGTCGACGCGCACGACCTGGCGCACGCCGGGAATCTTCTTCGCGGCCGTGTCGTCGACGCTGGCGACCGTGCCGCCGAACACCGGGCTGTTCACGATCACCGCGTACAGCATGCCGGGCAGGCGCACGTCGAGCCCGAACTGCGCGGTGCCGTCGACCTTCTCCGGCGAATCGAGCCGCTTCACCGGCTGGCCGACCAGCTTGAAGTCTTCGGGCTTCTTCAGCGCGACGTCCTTCGGCGCCGGCAGCTTCGCGGCGGCGTCCGCGAGCTGGCCGTACGGTGCGCGCCGGCCGCTCGGCGGATGCTGCACTTCGCCGTTTTCGGCCCGGCACGTGGCCGGATCGACATGCCATTGCGCCGCCGCCGCCGCAACCAGCAGCGTGCGCGCGGTCGCGCCTGCACGACGCAGCGGTTCCCACGCGTAACGCACCGACGTCGAGCCGCCCGTCAACTGGCCGCCGAGCAGCGGGTCGAGGAACAACTTCTCGTTCGGCGGCGCGTGGTCGAGCGTCACGCTCGACAGCGGCACTTCGAGTTCCTCGGCAATCAGCATCGGCAGCGCGGTGTAGACGCCCTGGCCCATTTCCACCTTCGGCATCACCAGCGTGACCTTGCCGCTGCGGTCGATCTGCACGAACGCGTTCGGCGCGAACACGCCGGCGCGTGCACTTTCGTCGGCATCGCCGCCGATCACCGAGCGCCGCGCGTCATCGCCGGCTGCCGGCATGCTGAAGCCGAGCAGCAAGCCTCCGCCCGCGGCCGCGCCGAGCGATACGCCGAACCGGAGGAACCCGCGGCGCGACATGCCTGCGCCGGCCCGGCCGGCTTCGATCAGTCCACGTGACATGTCAGCCTCCGCCGCGCAGCCTCGACGACGCTGACCGGCCCCTCGGGGCGGCGCGAACAAAGTGATCCTGAAGATTGTTTCATCTCACGCCCCCTTCGCGGCATGCTTGACCGCCGCGCGAATCCGGTTGTACGTGCCGCAGCGGCAGATGTTGCCGGCCATCGCCGCATCGATGTCGGCGTCGCTCGGGCTCGGGTTCGATGCGATCAGTGCGGTGGCCGCCATCACCTGCCCCGACTGACAGTAGCCGCACTGGACGACGTCGAGCTCGCGCCAGGCCTCCTGCACCTTCTGGCCGGCCGGCGTCGCACCGACGGCCTCGATCGTCGTGATCTTGCGGCCCGCGACGGCCGCGACCGGCAGCACGCACGAGCGCGCGGCGACACCGTCGAGATGCACGGTGCATGCGCCGCATTGCGCGATTCCGCAGCCGAATTTCGTGCCGGTCAGGCCGACGACGTCGCGCAGGACCCACAGCAGGGGCATGTCGTCGGGCGCGTCGACCGTGCGGTTTTCGCCGTTGATGTTGAGGGTGACCATTCAGCCTCCGGGGCCGGTGTATTGGGGAAGCGGCGCGGCCGGCGCGCCGTGGCTTCATCGCCGCCGCGCATGGCACGGCGGCTGTCTCGCGGCCCGGGTGAGAGCGAGCCGCGGCGGTGGTTCAGCGTCGGTTATTCGGCCGCGTCGATGCCCGACAGCACCTTGATGACGGGCGGCGCCGCGAACCAGTCGGCCGACTTGATGCGAAACGCGGTGAAGTACGGACTGGCGAGATGGGCGTCGAAGGCAGCCTGGTCGTCGTAGATCTCGAACAGGTGCAGCGCCGCCGAGCCGCCCTGTTCGCGGAACAGGTCGTAGCGGCGGTTGCCGGGTTCGGCGCGGGACGCCGCGACCATGCTGCGCAGTTCGGCCTCGACGGCCTGGGCATGTTCGGGTTTCGGGAACACCGAAGCCATCACGTAAAGCGCCATGTTTTCACTCCTTTTCGAAACGGAAATGCTGCAGAAATGCGGAAATGCCGCCGCCGGCTCGCGCCATGTGACACGGGCCCGCGGCCGGCCGGGCGGTGTGCGTCAGGCGAGTTCGTCCGGGCCCACACGCACGACGACCTTGCCGAAATTCCTGCCCGCGAGCAAGCCGATCAGCGCATTCGGCGCATCGGCCAGATCGGGGATCACGTCCTCGAGCGCCTTCACCTTGCCTTGCGCGACCCACCCGCTCATCTCTTTCAGGAACGGCGCATAGCCGGTCGCATAGTGATCGAAAATGATGAAACCCTGCATCCGGATGCGCTTGCGCAGGATCGTCGCCATCAGCAGCGGCAGGCGATCGGGGCCGGCCGGCGGTGAGGTGTCGTTGTAATGCGCGATCAGCCCGCACACGGGCACGCGCGCATGCTCGTTGAGCAGCGGCCACACCGCGTCGAACACGGCGCCGCCGACGTTCTCGAAATAGATGTCGATGCCGTTCGGGCACGCTTCCTTCAGCTTCGCCGCGAACGCCGGATCGCGGTGATCGATGCACGCGTCGAAACCGAGCGTGTCCTTCACGTATGCGACCTTGTCGGCTCCGCCCGCGACGCCGATCACGCGACAGCCCTTCAGTTTCGCGATCTGGCCGACCACCGCGCCCACCGCGCCGCTCGCGGCAGCGACGACCACGGTTTCGCCGGCCTTCGGCTCGCCGATCGTCAACAGTCCGGTGTAAGCGGTGAACCCCGGCATGCCGAGCACGCCGAGCGCATGGGACGGATGCGCGAAATCGCGGCCGAGCGGAATGAGGTCGCGGCCGTCGGACAGCGAATAGTCCTGCCAGCCGCCGCCCGCCACCACCAGATCGCCTTCGCGATACGCAGCCAGGTTCGACGACACCACGCGGCTGACCGTGCCGCCGACCATCACGTCACCGAGCTCGACCGGCGGCGCGTACGACGGCGCATCGTTCATCCGGCCGCGCATGTACGGATCGAGCGACAGCCAGACCGTGCGCAACAGCACCTGGCCGGCGCCTGGCACCGGCACGTCGCCGGTTTCGGTGCGGAAATCGTTCGTGGTGGGTGCGCCGACCGGGCGCGCGTTCAGGATGATTCTGCGGTTTGATGCCTTGCTTTGCGGCATGGGAACCTCCGTCAACAGGAATGGACGTGCAATGGGCACGATTGGATCAACGCTGGACAACCGTGATGCAAATGCCTGCGGCGGTACTGGGCGAATCGCGCCGACGCAGCCGCAGGCATGCGGGTAAAGCAGTCAGACCCCGACTTGAGTAGACCAGTCGTCTAGCTCTTCGGACAAAAACAAGGCGCGCCAAGGCGCGCCCGGGTTACGACCGTGCTTCGTCATCCGCGACGGGCGGCAGATTCAGCATCCGTCGCGTTTCATGCATCGCGCGCTCGAGCGGTTTGCGGTTACGGTGAATCTTCTCCAGCAGCGTTGCACCGAGCCACAGCTCGTAAAGGATCGCGGCTGTGTATGCCGGATCGTCGACGCCGCTCAGCGAACTGTCCGCCAGCCCGGCCTCGATCCCGCCCGCGAGCCGTTCGATGATCTGGCCGGTACCGCGCCGCAGGACCGCGCGCATCGCCTCCGACAGATCCGACACCTCCGCGCCGAGCTTCACCGCGAGGCACTTGCCTTCCGGGTCGTCCGCACACTGCGTGTGCAGCCAGTTGCCCCAGTACGTCATCAGGCGCTGCGCGCCCGTGCCGGCCTGATGCTTGAGCAGGCTGTCGAGATGCTCGAGATAGCCTTCGAAATACGATTCGAGCAGCGCTTCGCCGAACGCCTCTTTCGAGCCGAAGTAATGGTAGAACGAGCCTTTCGGGATGCCCGCCGCAGCGAGAATCTCGTTCAGACCGACCGCCGAAAACCCCTTGTGGAGCATGATCGGCTTCGCGATATTCAGGATGTGCTGGCGGACTTCCGCGCCTGAAGATGCATTCATGATGGCGTATCTTAGCAACGATTAGACCGGTCGTCTAGTAACGTCGAGCCGGTGGATTGAGCGGCACTTTACCCGATTCGCGCTGCAGCGCGGACGCGTTGTCGTCGCACCGCAGCGCGCGCGTCACGCCGGTTTTGGCGCGCGCTTTCCGACGACCGGCCTTGCGGCGCGCAGGCCGCCGCCGGCCGGCCGGCCCGGCGCCCTGCGCGCGAGCCCGCGAGACGCGCGTTCGGCGCGCAGCGCGTCGAGTTCGACGACATAGGCGGCATTGGCCGCGCGCGCGCCGTCGAGCTGGCCTTCGAGCATGCCGCAGCGATGTTGCGTGTCGGCCAGTTGCGCCTGCAGCGCCCCAAGATCCTTGCGGTGCTGCGTATCGCGCTGCTCCGCACGCGCGGCAGCGGCGTCGAGTTCCCTCTGCAGCCGCGAGGCCGCAAGCCGTTCGCGGTCGATCTCCTGAAGCGCCCGCTTTTCCGATACGCGCAAGCGCTCTTCTGCCCGACCCGCGTCGTCGCGCAACCGATCGAGTTGCGTCGTGAAATCGGCGCGTGCTTGCGCCAGCGCGCGATCGGCGTCCACGTTGTCGGCCTTCAGTCGCTCGACGTCCGATTGCAGTGCGCGGCGCGATGCCTCGTCGGCCGCCCTCGCCTGCTCGAGCTCCTGAATCCGCACCTGCGCCGCCAGCAACGCGGCCGTGCGCTGTTCCAGCGCCGTCTCGGTACGGGACAGTTCAGCCTGCAATCCGGCAACCTCCGCTTTCGCGGCGACCCGCTCGGCCTCGACTTCCGCGCGCAGTGCGTCGAGCGCCGCAGCGGCATCGGTGCTGGAACGACTCCACAACGCGGCGACCAGCTCGCCGGCGGCGGCCCGCAGATCGGCCGGCAAATCCGGATGCTCGATGCGAACGCGGCTCTTTTCCCGCAACTCGGCCCAAAACTCGCCGAGAACCGCCGTCGGCGTGCTCATGCTGCCCTTGCGCACGAGCTGGTACAGGCGGTTCGCAGTGGGCGTGATGCCGAAGCGGAAGAACATCAGTGCGCAGACCTCGCGGTACAACTCGCGGGTTTTGGGGAAATCGGCCTTGAGGCGGTCGATTTCGGCGATCAGGCGGGATTCGTCGGCAGCAAGGTCGGACATGGTCGGCTTCGTCGGAAATTTTATAAATAATATAACGTAAACCGTTAAATATCCAACCGTCTGAATTTATTGTTTTGACATTATTTCTATAATGTTGAGATTTTTAAGGTGTGGGTCGTTATTTCCGAATGTCGCTCGCCGCCTGCTGTTCCCGTTGGCATATTCCGCCTCCTCATCCCGGCTACCCCAAGGCATTCCCGATGCTCCCCTCCCGGTCAGCCACCGTCTTCCCGCTCGCCCCGAACCGCGCCGCCGCCGATAAGCCTCCGTTAAGAATCCAGCCCGCATAGTGACGCCCAGTCCTCGACCGAGGCCTTCGACCCGCGCCGCCTCGGATGACGGCGACTCTTCAAGGAGCGATCCGTGAATCCGCGCCCGCCCGCCGTATCGACGTCCATGCTGAACAAGGTGCCCGCCGTCACCGCCATCTTCTGGATCATCAAGATCCTGTCGACGACCGTTGGTGAAACCGGCGCCGACTATCTCGCCGTGCGCGCCGGCCTTGGCGTACCGGTCACCGATGCGTTGATGGCATCGCTGCTCGTCATCGCGCTCGTGCTGCAGTTCCGCGCGAAAGCCTGCGTGCCGTGGTTGTACTGGCTCAACGTGGTGCTGGTCAGCATCGTCGGCACGCAGATCACCGACGCACTGACCGACGGGCTCGGCGTCAGCCTGTACGCGAGCACCGCGTGCTTCGCCGTCGCGCTCGGGGGGGTGTTCGCGCTCTGGTATCGCAGCGAGCACACGTTGTCGATCGAGACCATCGTGACGACGCGCCGCGAGGGGTTCTACTGGGCCGCGATCCTGCTGACGTTCGCGCTGGGCACGGCCGCCGGCGACCTCGCCACCGAAGCGCTAGGCCTCGGATTCCGGCTCGGCATCGTGTCGTTCGGCGCGGCGATCGCGCTGGTAGCCGTCGCGATGCGCATGGGCGCGAATCGCGTGCTCGCGTTCTGGCTCGCTTACATCCTCACGCGCCCGCTCGGCGCGTCGCTCGGCGATTTCCTGTCCCAGGCGCGCGAATACGGCGGCCTCGGGTTCGGCACCGCGACGACGAGCGCGGCGTTCCTGACGTCGATCGTGCTGCTGGTCGTCTGCACGACACTCGCCAACCGGCAAGCGAGCGTTCGATGACCGCCGTATCGCGTCGCCCCGTTGTCCCTCTCCGTCCGACTACTCAAAGGAATTGAAATGCGCACCCGAAAGCTGATGCTCGTCGCCGTCGTTGCCGCACTCGCCGCAGGCCCCGCTTCGACGATCTTCGTCCCGTCCGCCTACGCGGCAACCGCCGCGAAGCTCGGCGACCTGTCCGCGTTCCGCCGCATCGTCACGGACACCCGGAAACTCGTCGACGCAGGCAACCTTGCCGGCGCGAAAACGCGCATCAAGGATCTCGAAACGAAATGGGATGATGCGGAGCCGTCGCTGAAACCGCGTTCGGCGGCCGACTGGCACGTAATCGACAAGGCAATCGACCGCGCACTCGCCGCGCTGCGCGCCGACAAGCCCGACGCCGCGACATGCCGTCAATCGCTGGACGACCTGCTCGCGCTGTTGAAATGAACGACGGGGCAACGGGAATGCCGCGCCCGGCGTGTTCCGGCGCGCTGCGACCGAGATGCCGCGCGAAGGCATCTTCGCGTTCGCGCAATCGGCGGTATCGAGGCGCGACCTCGATCGATCGTGGCATCCCGGCCGATCCGGCGATCCCGCCGCTGTCACGTACCTGCAATCGTCGACCGGTAGCGTTCGGGGCTGCCCCACGATTTCGACAGACGAATCCGCCATGCAGCGCACGTCACGCGCCTCGTCCCACGTTTATGCGGCCACGTCCCGCGCCCTCGCCGTCAATCTCGCGATCAACCTGCTGTTGCTCGCCGCCGAGGCTGTCGCGGCATGGTCCGCGCATTCGTCCGGCTTGCTCGCGGACGTCGCGCATGCGGCGATCGATCTCGCGGCCGACGCGCTGATCCTCGTCGCCTGCCGGCTCGACGCGCGGCTGCCGCCCGAGCGACGCCCGACCTACGAGCCGCTCGCGCTGGCGGGGCTCGGCGCATTGCTCGTCGCGACGGGCGTGCAGATGATCTGGCATGCGTCGAACCGCTTCGACGCGCCTCCGGTCGTGCAACCCGGCACAATGACGCTCGTGCTGATCATGCTCACGCTGACCGGCAAAGCCGCGCTGTCGCGCTGGATGCTGCGCAAAGCGCGCGAAACCGGCTCCGCGATGCTCGAAGCGAGCGGCTGGCACGTGCGTGCCGACGCGCTGTCGGCGTTGCTCGCGGCGCTCGCGATGAGCGCAGCATGGGTCGGCCTCGGCCGTCTCGACGATCTCGCGGCGCTCGCAATCGGCGCGATCGTGATCCGCACCGGTGCGGGATTCATCCGGCGCGGTTGCGCGCAATGGCCGGCATCGTCGGCGTGGGCGAATCGTTCGACGCGCGGGTCGTGACGATACAAGAGACATCGTTGCACGCGATGTCTTGAAACACCCGATACCCGTCATCGGTTGCATCTGAAGCGAATGAGGCCCGCACCGCGCGAGCCTCTTTTACGACACGATGCCGCTATCGTCTTGCCGCCGCATGCACGTCGGCCGCAGTCGATGTATCCGCGGACGAATGCGCCCGATACCGATGCGGTGGAGCAAGACGCACCGCCCGCGATCAACCGAGCGGCACCACGCTCCCGAGCAGGATCCGCACGAGCGTCGCCTGGCGCGTCACGCCCGTCTTCGAGAAGATCGCACGCAGATGCGTGCGCGCGGTGTTCTTGCTGATCCCCGATTCCTCGGCCGCCTCCTCGAGCGTGAGCCCGTTGGTCAGCAGCAGCGCGAGCGACGTCTCGGCGGGCGTCAGGTCGAACAGCTTGCGGATGATTTCCTGCGCGCCTTGCGGCTTGCGATCGGGGTCGCGCAGAAACAGCGTCACGGCCGGCCGCCGCTTGTTGTCCTCGGACCAGTCGGACAGCAGCACCGTGCGCACCAGCAACCCGAGACGAGGCTTGTCGAAGCCGCGGGTGATCGGCATCGCCTCGACGATCGCCGCTGCCGTACCGTGGTGCCCCATCACCGCGTGGCGGATCAGCCGCTTGAGCGTGCGGTTCTCCTGCGCGTCGGTCGCCTCGATCGTGCCGCGCGCAATCGTCAGACCGTTGTTCTGCTTCAGGATCTCGTCGGCGACGCTGTTCATGTCGATGATCGTGCCGTTCTCGTCGAGCGTGATCGTGCCGATCTGCATCCGGTTGATCGCGTTCGCGTAGATCGAGCGCTCGACCTCGGCCGTATCGAGCCGCGAATGCAGTTCGACCGCACGCTTCAGGTGCGGCAGCAGCAGCGCGCAGATCGCCTTGTCACGCGCGGAGAACTGCTTCGACGCATGGTTGCGGCACACGCGGAACCGGCATTCGACGCCCGACGACGTGCGCAGGTCCGCCCCGAGGATGTAGCGCACGTCCTGCGGCTTCAGGAACTGCTTGTACAGTTCGCTCGACAGCCAGCCTGTATCGCCGAACACGTCATCGACCGTGACCACGCGGTCGGCCGGCAGGCCGACGAACGGGTCGAGCGAATAGTAGTAGTTGTTGTACGACGCCTCGCCGTCACCCGGCACGACGGGGCCGAACTCCGATGCGTGCACGGACAGCGGCGCACGACGATCGCTCGCCGCCGCGCGCAGGATCAGCGTCACGTAGTTGGCCTGCAGCAGCCGGCGCACCATCTCGAGCGCGCCCGCCCACGGCGGCGTTTCCATCGGACCCTGGTAGATGCGCGCCATCAGTTCGCTGAAATCCGCGACACCGATGTCGGCTTCCTCGCTCGTTGACTGGCTCTCTTGCGGAGCCCATCTCGTCTCCATCAGCACGCTCCATCCTCCATGCGACTTGTTGTCGGTACGACTCGTCCACGCGCCATGATTAAGACGTGTCTTAATTCCGGCGTCATCGGGACATTCACTGAATGGTGAGCTTTGGCCATCCGGACGCGCGAACCATCGTCCAATCGGATGATGTGGCGCCCTGCGTGCTGCGCTGGAATGCCCGTCAGGCCGTGCCGGCAAGCTTCCGGCGCGGGCTCAGGGAAAACCGCGACGCGGGTTTACCTGATTCCGACCGCACCCGATTCAGACAGGAGTTTCCATGCCGCTCGACCCTCAGGCTCAGGCGCTGCTTGCCGCGCTCGCCCAAGCGCCCGCGATCGATTTCGATCAACTGACCATTCCCGCCTACCGCGCGAGCCTCGCCGGGGGCGGCGCGTTCGCGCCCGGCGACGCGATTGCCGCCGAAGAGGACTGGCAGATTCCCGCGCCCGGTCGCGAGTTGTCCGCACGGCTGTATCGGCCCGAGGCCGACGGGCCGTTGCCGCTGACCGTGTTCTTCCACGGCGGTGGCTTCGTCGCGTGCGGGATCGACTCGCACGCGAACCTGTGCCGCAGTCTCGCCCGACGGGCGCGCACGCTTGTGCTGTCGGTGGACTACCGGCTCGCGCCCGAAGCGCGGTTCCCGGCAGCCGCGCACGATGCATGCGATGCCGTGCGCTGGGCCGCCGCCAGCGCACGCGATCTCGGTGCGCGCAACGGCGCGATCGCCGTCGCCGGCGACAGCGCGGGCGGCAACCTGGCCGCCGTCGCCGCGCTCCAGTTGCGCGGCTCGGGCATCGCGATCGCGCATCAGTTGCTGCTGTATCCGGTAGTCGATTGCGCAACCGAGCATCCGTCGTACGAATCGCTCGGCGAAGGCTATTTCCTGACGGCGGACGCGATGCGCTGGTTCAAGCGTCACTATTTCGACGACAGCGCCGATCGCGCGTCGCCGCTCGCGAGCCCGCTCGCCGCGCCGGACCTGTCGGGCGCGGCGCCGGCCACCATCGTCAGCGCCGAATTCGACCCGCTGCGCGACGAGGCCGAGGCGTACGCGCTGCGTCTCGCGCAGGCCGGCACGCCGGTGTCGCTCGTGCGCTGGCCGGGCCAGTTGCACGGCTTCGCGAGCATGCTCGGCGCGGTCGATGCGGCCGATCGCGTGCTGACGTTCGGCGCCGATGCACTGCGCCGCGCGTTCGACGCAACGGAGGCGCAATGACGCTCGCCAGCACGCCGGAAATCGTCGACGAATTGCGTGCGGGGCGCATGGTTCTGCTCGTCGACGAAGAGGATCGCGAAAACGAAGGCGACCTCGTGATCGCCGCCGATCACGTGACGCCCGAAGCGATCAACTTCATGGCGCGCTTCGGCCGCGGACTGATCTGCCTGACGCTGACGGCCGAGCGCTGCGAGCAACTGCGCCTGCCGCCGATGGCCGACCACAACGGCACGCCGTTCGGGACCGCGTTCACCGTCAGCATCGAAGCGGCCGAAGGCGTGACGACCGGCATCTCGGCCGCCGATCGAGCGCGGACGATTCGCGCGGCGGTTCGCCCGGGCGCGCGCCCCGACGATCTCGTGCAGCCCGGCCATGTGTTTCCGATCGCCGCGCGCCCGGGCGGCGTGCTGGTGCGTGCGGGGCACACGGAAGCCGGCTGCGATCTCGCGGCGCTGGCCGGTCTCACGCCCGCGTCGGTGATCTGCGAGGTGATGAACGACGACGGCACGATGGCGCGACTGCCCGAGTTGAAGACGTTCGCCGCGCATCACGGGCTGAAGATCGGCGCGATTGCGGACCTGATCCATTACCGCCGCGAGCACGAATCGCTGGTCGAACGCGTCGGCGAACGGCCTCTGCACACGCCGTGGGGACGATTCCGCGCGATCGAATATCGCGACACCGTGCACGGCGCGCCGCATCTCGCGCTGGTGCGCGGCGAGCCGGACCCGGCGACCCCCGTGCTGACGCGCGTGCACGAATGCCATTCGCTGCTCGACCTGCTCGATGCGGAACCGTCCGCGCATTCGTGGCCGCTGCACGCCGCGCTGCAGCGGATCGACGCGGCGGGCTGCGGCGTCGCGGTGCTGCTCGACTGCGACATGCGCGGCGACGCGACGCGCACGCCTGCCGCCCATGCTCGCCGCGACGGCCGCCTGACGGGGATCGGCTCGCAGATCCTGCGCGAGCTCGGCGTGCGGCGTCTGAACGTGCTGTCGAGCCCGTTCCGGCTGCCGGCACTGTCGGGGCACGACCTCGAGATCATGGCGTTCATCCCGCTCGGCGACGACGATCCGGAAAGTGCGCGGACCGCTCCGCTGCGGGCGGCATGACGCACGGCTGACGACCGCGCGGGGCGCATTGCCGCCCTTGCCTTCGGATTTCCGCACGACAGGCTATCGTTTGTTTTTATGAAATACAGTCTCGGGTTTGTATTTTGACGATACATGCCATAGACTGTATTTTCCGAATACAAGCGATCGCCTGTCATTTCGCGGAGAGTCCATGGCATTCCC
Source organism: Burkholderia sp. WTPI3 (assembly GCF_021483755.1). Classification (NCBI taxonomy): domain Bacteria; kingdom Pseudomonadati; phylum Pseudomonadota; class Betaproteobacteria; order Burkholderiales; family Burkholderiaceae; genus Burkholderia; species Burkholderia sp. WTPI3. The sequence continues at coordinate 15,821 of NZ_JAGIXF010000108.1, forward strand.
TGTCCAGACCTTGAGCCAGTTGCGCCCGATCCTCGTCGGCTTCCGGAAGTCGGCGGGGTTCACTCAGGCGCAACTCGCGGCCCGCCTCGGCGTTACGCAGCAGTCGTATGCGCAGCTCGAAGCCAATCCGTCCGCCGTCAGTATCGAACGGCTGTTCAAGGTGCTGAACGTCCTTGGCGTTCGCCTGATGCTCGAGCCGGGCACGCCCGACGATGCGCCGGCACCCGATGTCGCCGATCCCGCCCCCGCGCGCACGCCAGCCACGCGCCGGCGTTCGTCCGATACCCCCGCGGCCCGCTCGCCGGCCGCCGCGTCGCGAAAAAGGCCTGCCGCGGCGGCGCCCGGCAAGCCCCGCGGCCCGAAACGGGAGGACTGGTGACGATGGCGCGCCGCTCCCGCCACGACCGTCTCGACCTGTGGATGAACGGCATCCCGGTCGGCTACTGGGAAATCCGGCACGGCATCGAACGCCTCGTCTACCTGCCGTCCTGGGTCGACGATCCGCAGGGGCGTCCGCTGTCGCTGTCGTTGCCCTTCACGCCCGGCAACCAGCCGCACCAGGGCGCGGTCGTCGCCGACTACTTCGACAATCTGCTGCCCGACAGCCAGCCGATCCGCCGCCGCATCGCGCAGCGCTACCGGCTCGGGTCGACGGCGCCGTTCGAACTGCTCGCGTCGATCGGCCGCGATTGCGTCGGCGCGCTGCAACTGCTGCCGCCTGACGAAATACCCGTCGACCTGGAAGCCATCGACGGCACCGCACTCGACGACGCGGCCGTGGCCGACGTGCTGCGCCACGCGACCGCCGCGCCGCTGCCCGGCCACCCGGAGCCGGACGGCGAACTGCGCCTGTCGATCGCCGGCGCGCAGGAAAAGACCGCGCTGCTGCGCCACGACGAGCGCTGGCTGCTACCGTCGGGCAGCACGCCGACCACGCATATCTTCAAGCTGCCGCTCGGACGCGTCGGGAACATGCAGGCCGACATGCGGACGTCGGTCGAGAACGAATGGCTGTGTTCGAAGATCGTCGCCGCGTACGGCCTGCCGATCGCGTCGTGCGACATCGGCCGGTTCGACGACCAGAAGGCGCTGATCGTCGAGCGATTCGATCGCCGGCTTTCGCGCGACGGCACGTGGATCCTGCGGCTGCCGCAGGAGGACATGTGCCAGGCGACCGGCACGCCGTCGGGCGCGAAATACGAGTCCGACGGCGGCCCGGGGATCGCGACGATCATGGGCATCCTCGCGAATTCCGCCGACGCCGCGCAGGACCGCCGGCATTTCTTCATCGCGCAGCTCGTGTTCTGGGTGCTCGCCGCGATCGACGGCCATGCGAAGAATTTCAGCATCGCGCATCTGCCGGGCAACACGTATCGCAGCACGCCGCTGTACGACGTGCTGTCCGCGCATCCGATCATCGGCACGCGGCGCAACCAGTTGTCGCCGCACCGCGCACGGCTCGCCATGGCCGTGTGCGGAAAGAATCGTCACTACGTGATCGGCGACATCCACCCGCGCCACTGGCTCGCGCAAGGCGCGCCCGTCGGCCCGACCGAACGCCACGTCCGTGCCGCCCTGGCCGTTCTGGCCCCCCCCCCCGCAC
>NZ_JAGIXF010000109.1:0-17416 GCF_021483755.1 Burkholderia sp. WTPI3
CGCGGGCTGACCTGTTCACCGAACTGATCGACAAGCATTACGATCCCGCTTATGCGCGCACCTATCGTGCAACGTACAACAAGCCGAACCGGGTGCTGACGTTCACGTTCCAGCCGAACGCGGCCGACGTGCGCGATCAGGCGCGCACGCTGCTGGGCCGGCTCGCGCAAGCGGGCCTGCCTGCGTCGGCCGCGCTGGCGGCAGGCGTGGAATCCACAACCGATCAAGACCAATCGATCACCACACGATGACGACCACACGCACCCAACCCAGTCCGGCGCTCGGCTGGATGACTTTCCTGCTGATCGCGGTCGCGGGACTGTTCTACGTAAAATGGTTTCCGTATTACAACAAGGCGTTCGTTGCCGCCGAACATCATTCGATCGGCCAGTCGATCCTGATGGGCAAGTCGGCGACGGCGCCCGAGCCGTCGCTGAAGGCGGCGCTCGACTACGCATGGGCATACGGCAAGGCGATCTGGCAGGCGATGGTGCTCGGCCTGCTGCTCGGTTCGGCCGTGCAGGCACTGCTGCCCGCGCAGTGGGTTGCGCGCGTGCTTGGCCGCACCGGCTTCGGCAGCGTCGCCGCAGGCGGCCTGTTGTCGCTGCCCGGCATGATGTGCACGTGCTGCGCGGCGCCGGTCGTCGCGGGCCTGCGTGCGCGGCACGCGTCGCCGGGCGGCGCGGTCGCGTTCTGGCTCGGCAACACGGTGCTGAATCCGGCCGCGCTGGTGTTCATGGGTTTCGTGCTCGGCTGGCACTGGAGTGCGCTGCGGCTGGTCCTCGGCCTCGCGATGGTGTTCGGGATCGGCTACCTGCTGAACCGCATCGCACGTCCGGAAGAGCGCAGCATCGACGACGCGCAACTGGCCGCGCTGGTTGCCGAGCAGGCCGCGGCGGGCAATCCGTTCGTGCGCTGGGTGAAGCTGTTCGCGCGCATGGCCGTGCGGCTCATCCCCGAATACATCGTGCTCGTGCTGCTGCTCGGTGCGGCGCGTGCGTGGCTGTTTCCGCATATCGGCCCGGACATCGGCAACCATCTCGGCTGGATCATCGCGTTCGCGGTGGCGGGCACGTTGTTCGTGATTCCGACGGCCGGCGAGGTGCCGATCATCCAGGCGATGCTGTCGCTCGGCATGGGTGTCGGGCCGGCCGCCGCGCTGCTGATGACGCTGCCGCCGATCAGCGTGCCGTCGCTCGCGATGCTCGCGCGTTCGTTCAAGCCGACCACGCTGGCGATCGTCACGGGCCTCGTCATTGTGTTCGGGATCGCGAGCGGGCTGCTCGCAATCGCGTTCGGGTTCTGACGGGCGCGCGGACGGGACGGTAATCCGGCGCGCCATCTCGGTCAGCCGGCTCGTCTCGGCGGCCGGCAAGCGGGGAGCGAGATGCCCGGCTGCCGGCGTCGAAGGGCGCGCGTGATTGCGCACCGCCGTACGCGCAGGCCGCTCCCGCCACGCATCAGTCGTATTCATCCGGCGCCGCCGCTCCATGCGTGCGGTGCCCTTTACAAGAAGCAAACAGGAAAACGCATGACCCAACCGAAGATTCATCCTCGACTCGAAAAGGCGCTGACGCGCGGCGATCTCGCGATCCGCCAGGCCAATTCCGCGCGGGCGACTGCCGTGCTGAACGCGCTCGGCACGATGATCATCGAAGCCTCCGCCACGATCGGCGTCGAGGCGAGCATCGACATTCCGCAGGGCGATCGCATTTACGATCCGGTCAACGGCCTGTGGCCGCAGAAGATGCTGGTGTCGTTCGACGGTCCGGTCGACGAAGCCGACGCGGAAGAACTGCGCGCGGTCTATCTGATTGCCGACGATCCGGGCACGCAGTTTCGCGTCGAATGGCATCGCGCGGACGGCAAGCTCGGCCGCCAGGAAGGCGGCCCGCTTGCGACTGTCGCATTCCTGACCGACGTCGAAATTCCGTGGAGCGACGACGACGAGTAACGTCGTCGCCACGTCGTATCGAGCCGGCACGGTGCCCGCCGGCCGTCAGCGCATCATCCGCCGCCGGAACAGCCACGCGGAGACCACGAATCCGCCCACTGCGTAGCCGGCGAGCACCGCGACGTGAAGACCGATGTCGGTCGCCGGCCGGCCGAGCATCGCGGGCCGGATCAACTCGACCGCGTTCGCGAGCGGCAGTGCATGCGCCGCGTGCTGCGCGACCGGCGGCAACTGCGTGATCGGGAAGAACACGCCCGACAGCAGCAGCATCGGCGTCAGCACGAGCGTCTGATAGAACATGAAGAAATCGTAGGACGGCGCGAGCGCCGTGACGATCATCGCTGTGCTTGCGAAAGCGAGACCGGCGAGCACAATCACGGGCAGCGCCGCGAGCATCGACGGAAACTGCGCATAGCCGAGCAGCCCCGCGACGATCATGATCGCGACGCCCGACAGCATCGCCTTGCTCGCGCCCCAGACGATTTCACCGAGCACGATGTCGCCCAGCGCGAGCGGCGTGTGCATGATCGCTTCCCAGGTGCGCTGCACGTGCATCCTCGAGAAGCCCGAATACATCGACTCGAAGCTCGCGGACATCATCACGCTCGATCCGACCGTGCCGGCCGCGAGGAACGCGATATACGACACGCCGTCGACGTGGCCGAGCATCAGGCCGAGCCCGAACCCCAGCCCGAACAGGTAGATCATCGGATCGGCGAGATTGCCGAACATCGACGCCAGCGCCAGCTTGCGCCACACGAGATAGTTGCGCCGCCACACGGCGATCCAGTTGGTCGCGTTCGCGGGCAGCGCGATCGCGAAGCGCGACTCGCGCGGCGGTGCGGACGGCGCGGCGGCGGAATAGTTGCGTACGTCCATGATCGGTCAGTCCTGCATTTCGCGGCCCGTGAGCCGCAGGAACACGTCTTCCAGATTGGCCGGACGATGCAGATAGCGCAACCCCGGGCGACCCTTGAGTCGCGCGCTGAGCGGTTCCGGGTCGGTCACGTAGCAGAACAGCGTCTCGCCGCTGATCTCGGTGTGCTTCGCGAACGGCGCCAGCTCGTCGCGCAGCGCGACCGGATCCGGCCCGTAGATCTCGATCACGTCGCAGCCGATTTCCGATTCGATCAGCGCGTGCGGTGCGCCTTCGGCGATCTTGCGGCCTTCCTCGATCACGCACAGCCGGTCGCACAGGCGTTCGGCTTCCTCCATGAAGTGCGTGGTGATCAGGATCGTCTTGCCGCGTGCAAGCAGCGAGCGCAACCGCTCCCACATCAGGTGCCGCGCCTGCGGATCGAGGCCGGTGGTCGGCTCGTCGAGCACCAGCACGTCGGGATCGTTGACGAGCGCTCGGGCGAGCGTCAGGCGGCGTTTCATCCCGCCCGACAGTTCGCCGACCTTGGCATCGGCCTTGTTTTCCAGCTTTGCGAATTCGAGCAGCGGTTGTACGAGCGCGCGCGCGGCCTGCGCCGACATCCCGAAATAGCGGCTGAACACGAGCAGGTTTTCGCGAACCGTGAAGTCGGGGTCGAGATTGTCGAACTGCGGGACGACCCCGACGCGGTGACGCGCATGCCGCGCACGCGACGGAACCGGTTCGCCGCACAGCGAAATGGTGCCTGCATCGGGATAGGCGAGACCGAGCAGCATCTTCAGCGTCGTGGTCTTGCCGGCGCCGTTCGGCCCGAGCAGGCCGTAGCATTCGCCAGCCTCGACGTGAAAGGACAGACCGTTGACGACGAGCTTGTCGCCATAGCGTTTTTCGACGTTTCGGAAATCGATCGGTGCAACGGACATGGCAATTTTGTCGTTGTAAGCGGCTGCGGTGCGTGTCGCTGCCGGCCGGTGCGTGTGCCGCCATGCGAACGGACCGGGCGAATGCGTGTCACACGAGCATGACCGAAGCGAACGCGTGCCGGCGGCACGAATGGGCCATTCTAGTGCATCGGCTGCGTCTCTTCAGGGCATGCCGCGCGCGGCACGGCGATTGCCTGCATGGATCGTGCACTGCATCATCGCCGACCCGCCATGCGGGGCGAATCAGCGTTTTCCATCCCTTGCATCCGGAATTGCGGCGCACCATGATGAATGCATCGGTACGTATTCGCGATAGGGAGGCTTCATGGCTTGCTACAACAAGATTCTGCTGTGCTACGACGGCACGCTCGAAGGGCGCAAGGCATTGCGGTGCGGCGCCAATCTCGCGCTGGATCTGAAGGCGGAAACGCATTTGCTGTCGGTCGTCGACATGCGCTCGAGCATCGCCCAGAGCGCGGGTCTGCTGACCGACGTCGCATGCGGCCGTTTCGAGGAAACGGCCCGCGAGATTCTGCAGGAAGGCGTGAACTGGCTGCGCGAGCGCGGCGTTCAGGCCGAAGGCCATTTCGCGTTCGGTTATCCGATCGACGAAATCGCGAATCTCGCAACCGAATTGCAGGCGGATCTCGTCGTCGTCGGCCATCGGTGCCGCAGCGGGTTGTCGAGATGGTGGATGGGGTCGGGCAACACGCAACTGCTCGATCGCGTGAACTGCAGCATTCTGGTTGCGTGTTCGTCGGCCGAAGAGCAAAAGGCCGAGATTGCGCGCGAGCGCGAAGCGGCGACCACGAGCGGCAAGTGACGCAATGATGACGTGACCGACTGACTCGACCGGCGATTCACGTCGGTCACGCGCTGTGCCGTATCGGCGGCATGCACATCGATTGCGATCGATTACGCGTGCAGGTCGATCTCGGACAGCTTCCACGAGAATAGACCGAAGCGATGAAAGATCGCCGCATAGCGTGTGCCGTCGCCGCTGCGCTGGTAGGTCACGACAAATTCATCGATATTCCGGTAGCCGGCGCTCGTTTGCTGCGGATGGCCTGCATTGCTCGCACCGGCCGGTGCGGACGACGGCGCCGGTGCCGTAGCAGCAGGGGGAGCGGCGTTGCTGCCGGGTGCGGGTGCGCTCGCCGGCGCGGCCGGTTCATTGCCAGCAGTCGTGCCCGGAGGCGGACCAGACCATTCAGGCGGGCGTTCGCCCGGATTGCCTCGCGGCGGTATGCCACTCATCAGCGCCGCCACGCCTTCCGGTGTCGCATATGCGTCGACCAGCGGGCCGATCAATGCGGACCCGATCAATGCGCCGATCACCGCGAACGGATTGTTCTTTTTGACCGAGTCGATCCGGCGCATCAACTCTTCCGTGACTTGCTGCTTCAGGCTGATGCGCAGGGACGGGAAATCGACATACTCACTGACCGCTTGCGCATCGCGCGCGTCGATCGCCGATTTCAGGCGACCGAGCGCGACGTACGGCGATGCGTACGCGTAGCCGATCGCCGCAATGACGACGACGGCCAGCGCGACGATCAGCAAGGGTTTGAGCCGCGACGTGCGGCCCGGCGATTCAGTCACGATGCCTCCGGTGCGGACAGGTTCCGCAATCAGAGACCGCCTTGCTGGGCTGATCGTTCCTCTGCGATGCAGCGATCGATCATCCGGCACACGGCGTCGATCGTGCCGACCATGATCAGCCGCGACCGGCCGTGATACACGCGCACGGGCGCGCGGCGCGCCGGCTCGGCGTGATTCAGGCCCGCGTTCAGCGATACCCGTGCAAACGCGGGCAGCGCTGACGGCAGCAGCGACGCCTGCCGTTCAACTGCGACTTCTTGGCTCGCCACGGGCGCTGCAGCGGACAGCGGCGCGCAGGGCGTGCGGCCGCGCAGGTGACGCAGGCGACCGAATTGACGGAAAGGCAGCAGACGGGCAAGGCGTTCCATGGAGTTCTCCTCAGCGAGACTGATTGTCAGAGTTCGCCCGAGCGGATCAGCCCGACGGCGATGCCTTCCAGCGCAAACTCCGCGCTGCCGGCCTTGACGAAGATGTTTTCGTAATCCGGGTTCTCCGCGATCAGCTCGAGGCCGCCGGGCCGGCGCATCAGGCGCTTGACCGTGACGTCGTCGCCCAGACGCGCGACGATGATCTGGCCGTCCTTCGCTTCGGTGCGCTTCTGCACCGCGAGCAAATCGCCATCGAGAATGCCGGCATCGCGCATCGACAGGCCGCGCACCTTCAGCAGGTAGTCCGGCTTGCTGGTGAACAGCGCGGGATCGCATGCGTAATGCTGCGAGATATGTTCCTGCGCGAGGATCGGGCTACCGGCCGCGACGCGGCCGACAAGCGGCAGCGACAGTTGCATCAGGCCGGCATGCGGCAGCGTGAACTGGTGCGGTGCGTCGTCGAGGCCGAGCAGGCGGATGCCGCGCGAGGCGCCGGCGGCCAGCTCGATCACGCCCTTGCGCGCAAGCGCACGCAGGTGTTCCTCGGCTGCATTCGGCGAGCTGAAACCCAGTTCGGCCGCGATCTCGGCGCGCGTGGGCGGGAATCCGGAGCGCTCGATCGCGCGGCGGATCAAGTCGAACACTTGCTGCTGACGGGCAGTGAGTTTGGTCATGGCTGAACTGTATGGATAGACAGTGAGCTGTATTTTTATACAGTACTCCGCGAATTTCAAGTGTTACTTGAGGTTCGACGCGATCGCGCCGATTCCGGCGCGATGTCGCGACGTCCGGACGCCGGTTTGTCTGCCGCAACCGTCCGTCCAGTATGCGTTAGCACTTTTGAGTATTAAAAAATGAAGAACGATTATTTTTAATCATGTAACCCGTTCGTTAGACTGGCTCGACATCGCAATACCGACAACACTGGAGAACCAAGGATGGCGAAGCGCAATACGGGGCTGGCGGGCGGAGTGGGCCGCCTGATCGCAACACTCGCGCTGGGCGCGGCGGCGGCGCTGGGCGTCGCGACGCATGCCCAGGCCGATACGACGTTCCTGAACGTGTCGTACGACCCGACGCGCGAGCTGTATCAGGACTTCAACCAGGCGTTCGGCAAGGAGTGGAAGGCGAAGACGGGCGAGACGGTCAACTTCAAGCAGTCGCACGGCGGCTCGGGTGCGCAGGCGCGCTCGGTGCTCGACGGCCTGCAGGCCGACGTCGTCACGTTGGCGCTCGCGTACGACATCGACGCGCTCGCGAACAAGGGGCTCATCAACAAGGACTGGCAAAAGCGCCTGCCGGACAACGCGTCGCCGTACACGTCGACGATCGTGTTCCTGGTGCGCAAGGGCAACCCGAAGGGGATCAAGGACTGGGACGACCTGACCAAGCCGGGTATCTCGATCGTCACGCCGAACCCGAAGACGTCGGGCGGCGCACGCTGGAACTACCTCGCCGCGTGGGCGTATGCCGTGCACAAGCCGGGCGGCAACGAGCAGACGGCGAAGGAATTCGTGACGAAGCTGTACAGGAACGCCGGCGTGCTCGATTCGGGCGCGCGGGGTGCGACGACGAGCTTCGTGCAGCGCGGGATCGGCGACGTGCTGATCGCATGGGAAAACGAGGCGTTCCTGTCGATCAAGGAATTTGGCACCGACAAGTTCGAGATCGTCGTGCCGTCGGTGAGCATCCTGGCCGAGCCGCCCGTCGCGGTGGTGGACAAGGTGGTCGACAAGAAGGGCACGCGCAAGCTGGCCGAGGCCTACCTGAACTTCCTGTACAGCCCGCAGGGCCAGGAGATCGCGGCACGCAACTACTACCGTCCGCGCTCGAAGAACGTGCCGGCGGAGCTGACCAAGCAGTTCCCGAAGCTGAAGCTGTACACGGTCGACGACACGTTCGGCGGCTGGACGAATGCGCAGAAGACGCATTTCGCGGATGGCGGCGTGTTCGATTCGATCTACAAGCCGCAGTAACGCCACGCAACGAACCATAACGACAGCGGCGCGCCACGACAGCGCGCCGCATCCCCGACGGCCTGCCGGCGCGACTCCCCGCGCCGGCATTTGCGTCGGACCCGTGAGCAGCATCGACCCAGCAAGAGCATCCGATGACGACGTACACCTTTCGCAAGCCGAGCGCGCTGCCCGGTTTCGGCGTGACGCTCGGCATCACGGTGGCCTATTTGAGCCTCGTGGTGCTGATCCCGCTCGCCGCCACGTTCCTGAAGACCGCGACGCTGTCGTGGGACCAGTTCGTCACCGCCGTCACGTCGCCGCGCGTTCTCGCGTCGTACCGGCTGACGTTCGCCTCCGCCCTGGGCGGCGCCGTGATCAACGCCGTGTTCGGCTTTCTCGTCGCGTGGGTGCTGGTGCGCTACACGTTCCCGTTCAAGCGCCTCATCGACGCGATCGTCGACCTGCCGTTCGCGCTGCCGACGTCGGTCGCCGGCATCTCGCTCGCGGCCGTCTATGCGACCAACGGCTGGGTCGGCCAGTATCTCGCGCCGTTCGGCATCAAGATCGCGTTCACGCCGGTCGGCGTGCTGGTCGCGCTGACCTTCATCGGGCTGCCGTTCGTCGTGCGCACAGTGCAGCCGGTGCTGGAGGATTTCGAGCGCGAGCAGGAAGAGGCCGCCGCATGCCTCGGCGCATCGCGCTGGCTCACGTTCCGTCGCGTCGTGCTGCCGGCCGTGCTGCCTGCGCTGCTCACCGGCTTCGCGCTCGCGTTCGCGCGTGCGCTCGGCGAATACGGGTCGGTGATCTTCATCGCCGGTAACGTGCCGATGAAATCCGAGATCACGTCGCTGCTCATCATCACGAAACTCGAGCAGTACGACTACGCGGGCGCCACCGCGCTGGCGGTCGTGATGCTGGTCGTGTCGTTCCTGATGCTGTTGTTGATCAACACGCTGCAGTGGTATCTGCAGCGCAGGACGAGCAAGGGGGCGAGCGGCCCCGCGCCGACGACCGTCACCGTTGCCGCAGCAGGAGGCCAGCAATGAGCCAGGAGTCCACCGCCGTGCTGAACAATCCGTCCGCGGCGCGCGCGCGCGCCGCGAAACAGCTCGATCCCGTCAGCGAGCCGCGCGCCGTGCGCTGGCTGCTGATCGGCGTTGCGCTGGCGTTCCTCGCGTTTTTCCTCGTCGTGCCGCTCGCCGCGGTGTTCGTCGAGGCGCTGCGCAAGGGCGTCGGCTTCTATTTCGAATCGCTCGCCGATCCCGACGCGTGGTCGGCGATCAAGCTGACGCTGACCGTCGCCGTGATCGCGGTGCCGCTGAACCTCGTGTTCGGCGTGTGCGCGTCGTGGGCGATCGCGAAATTCGAATTCCGCGGCAAGGCGCTGCTCACCACGCTGATCGACCTGCCGTTCTCGGTGTCGCCGGTGATCTCGGGCCTCGTGTACGTGCTGCTGTTCGGTGCGCAGGGCTGGCTCGGCCCGTGGCTGCAGGATCACGACGTGCAGATCATCTTCGCGGTGCCGGGCATCGTGCTCGCGACGATCTTCGTCACGTTCCCGTTCGTCGCGCGCGAGCTGATTCCGCTGATGCAGGCGCAGGGTACCGACGAGGAAGAGGCCGCGCGCGTGCTCGGTGCGTCGGGCTGGCAGATCTTCCGCCGCGTGACGCTGCCGAACGTGAAGTGGGGCCTGCTGTACGGCGTGATCCTGTGCAACGCGCGCGCAATGGGCGAGTTCGGTGCGGTGTCGGTCGTGTCCGGCCACATCCGCGGCGTGACCGACACGATGCCGCTGCACGTCGAGATTCTGTACAACGAATACAACTTCGCGGCGGCGTTCGCGGTGGCGTCGGTGCTCGCGCTGCTTGCGCTCGTCACGCTCGCGCTGAAACTGCTCGCCGAACGTCACCTCGCCGCCGAACTGGCTGGCGCACGCGATGACGTTCCCGCTCATGCCGGCCCCGTCGCCGTCATTTCGTCGAAATCGTAAAGAGGCAACCAGAATGGGTATCACCGTCCGTCACCTTCAAAAGCGCTTCGGCGATTTCACCGCACTCGACAACGTGTCGCTCGACTTCCCGCCTGGCGAGCTCGTCGCACTGCTCGGACCGTCCGGTTGCGGCAAGACCACGCTGCTGCGCGTGATCGCGGGCCTCGAGCACGCGGACGCCGGCCAGGTCGTGCTGCAGGGGCTCGACGTCGCGTCGGTCGGCGCGCGCGATCGCCAGGTCGGCTTCGTGTTCCAGCACTACGCGCTGTTCCGCCACATGACCGTATTCGAGAACGTCGCGTTCGGGCTGCGCGTGAAGCCGCGTCGCGAGCGGCCGTCGGAAGCCGTGATCCGGGACAAGGTGCATGAGCTGCTGAAGCTTGTGCAGCTCGACTGGCTTGCGCAGCGCTATCCGTCCGAACTGTCGGGCGGCCAGCGCCAGCGGATCGCGCTGGCGCGTGCGCTCGCGGTCGAACCGAAGGTGCTGCTGCTCGACGAGCCGTTCGGCGCGCTCGACGCGAAGGTGCGCAAGGAATTGCGCGGCTGGCTGCGGCGTCTGCACGACGACCTGCACATTTCGACGATCTTCGTCACGCACGACCAGGAGGAAGCGCTCGAAGTGGCGGACCGGATCGTCGTGCTGAACCGCGGTCACGTAGAGCAGGTCGGCAGCCCGCAAGACGTCTACGATCATCCGCAAAGCGCGTTCGTCTACGAATTCCTCGGCGCGGCGAACCGGCTGCCGGGCACGGTTGCCGGGCGCGGCTTCGTCGCCGAAGGCGCGTCGGCGCCGATCGCGGTCGACGCCGATTTCGCGGGCCCCGCGAACGCATACGTGCGGCCGCACGACCTGCAGCTCCGGCCGGTCGGCGACGGGCATCGTGACGGCATCGCGGTGGACGTGCGCCGCGTGATTCCGCTCGGCGGCTCGGTGCGGGTCGAGCTCGAGGCGCGTGCAGGCGGCGCGCTCGAAGCCGAACTCGATCGCGACGCGTGGCGTGCGCTCGCGTTGCAGGTCGGCGACGGCGCGACCGCGGTACCGCGCGCGGTGCGCGTATTTCCCGCACACTGACGCCCGAACCCGGTAAAGAGAAGAGAGCGGATACCGCTCCGAATCGTCATTCGAACAACGACAGCCTAAGAGGCATACCCATGAATTTTCAGCAATTGCGTTTCGTGCGCGAAGCCGTGCGTCAGAACATGAACCTGACCGAAGTCGCGAACGTGCTGTATACGTCGCAGTCGGGCGTGTCGAAGCAGATCAAGGATCTCGAGGACGAACTGGGCGTCGACATCTTCATTCGGCGCGGCAAGCGCCTCACCGGGCTCACGGAGCCCGGCAAGGCCGTGCACCAGTTGATCGAGCGGATGCTGCTCGACGCCGAGAACCTGCGCCGTGTCGCCCGTCAGTTCGCGGACCAGGACAGCGGCCACCTCGTCGTCGCGACGACGCACACGCAGGCGCGCTACGCATTGCCGAAGGTGATCCGGCAGTTCACCGACGTGTTCCCGAAGGTGCATCTCGCGCTGCGCCAGGGCAGCCCGCAGCAGATCGCGCAGATGATCCTGAACGGCGAGGCCGATCTCGGCATCTCGACCGAGGCGCTCGACCGCTATCCGGACATCGTCACGTTCCCGTGCTATTCGTGGCACCACACGGTCGTCGTGCCGAAGGGGCATCCGCTCGTCGGTCGCGAGAACCTGACGCTCGAGGAAATCGCCGAATATCCGATCATCACGTACGATCAGGATTTCACGGGCCGCTCGCACATCGACCAGGCGTTCACGCAGGCCGGCGCAGTGCCGGATGTGGTGCTGACCGCGATCGACGCGGACGTGATCAAGACCTATGTCGAACTCGGGATGGGGATCGGCGTCGTTGCGGCAATGGCCTTCGATCCGCAGCGCGACACGGGCCTGGTTGCGCTCGACACGCAGCATCTGTTCGAGGCGAGCACGACGCGTGTCGGGCTGCGCAAGGGCGCGTTCCTGCGCGCGTATGCGTACCGGCTGATCGAGATGTTCGCGCCGCATTTGAACGAAGCGGAAATCGCGGGGCTGCTGCGCGAAGCGGTCTGATTGCACGGGCGATATTTCGGCGGCGCGGCATGCGTCCGCCGAATGTGTTGCAAGGGCTCGCCATGACGACGGATTTGCCTCCGTCGCGCCCGATCCGGTTCATGCGAAGCGACGCCTTTCGAGCGTTTGCCGACTAACAGAAAAACAAGACGGCACGTTCGACCGCTTCGCATCGACCATATCGAACGCGGCATTTTTACGAAGATATGATTTAATTCGCCGCAATACCGGTCGGTGAATCGCGTCGGCACCACCGGGTGGGCGGTGGCCGCGCGGTACTCGTCGGCGTGCATCGCGTCGCGACGCCACACCCGGCGAAAGTAGAAAAAGCCGAAAAAGCGCACGGCAGATTCGAGGGCCCACCGCACGTGGCCCATGCCGATTCCCGACCACGACCTCATCGCCATCACGGCGTGCGGCGCGCACGAAACAGGGCGGAACAATGAATCTGAAACGGTTTCTCTTTTCCTTCGAAGGCCGGATCGGGCGCTTGCCATGGTGGATTTACGCGCTCGTCTATGCCGTGCTCAGCGCGCTCTTCGATGCGAGGTCTCGCGGCGCGTCGGCCGAGGATCTGCCGCTGCTGCTGGTGCTCGTTTTTCTGGCGATTGCCGTCGTCTCGATATGGTCGTCGATCGCGGTCGGCGTCAAGCGCCTGCACGACATCGACAAGTCGGGGTGGTGGATGCTGTTGATTTTCGTGCCGATCGTCGGCGCGATCGCGTTGTTCGTGATGAACGGTTTCATCGCTGGCACGCCGCACGCGAACCGCTTCGGCGAGCCACCGTCGGACGATCGCGACGAATCGGCACCGCAGGGTCCGGCATGAGGTACGGCAACCGGCGTATGTATTGCCGCCGCCCCGCGATACACCCCGTGGGGCGCTCAGAATAAACCCTTAAATATTGATCAGACGGGTTGCGCGCCGAACCGAAACGGTACAGCATAGCCCTCACTCCGCCGGCGTCCCGCCGGCGGTGGCGCGTCAATGACAGCACGCGTCAGGCAGTCGGCCGTCTGCCTTGCTTCCATTCCGTGGTACCGACAAGCAACATCGATGGCCAATGTCCGGGAAGTGTGGCGCAAACGTTTGCTCACATTAAAACAACAGCCAAACAACAATCCGGCCCGTCGGGCCAGTCGCCAGGAGATGTGTATGAATGTCCTCTTTCGCCGTCGCTTCCTGACCGCCGCGCTTGCCGCCGTCGCGGTCGCTGCCGCACCGGCCGTTCACGCGCAATCTGCAGCCAAGCCGAAGGTCGCGCTCGTGATGAAGTCGCTCGCCAACGAGTTCTTCCTCACGATGGAAAACGGCGCGAAGGAATACCAGAAGCACAACGCCAGCCAGTTCGACCTGATCACCAACGGCATCAAGGACGAGACCGACACCGCGAACCAGATCCGCATCGTCGAGCAGATGATCGTGTCGAAGGTCGATGCGATCGTGCTCGCGCCGGCCGATTCGAAGGCGCTCGTGCCGGTCGTGAAGAAGGCGGTCGACGCGGGCATCATCGTCGTAAACATCGACAACCGGCTCGATCCGGACGTGCTGAAGTCGAAGAACCTGAACGTGCCGTTCGTCGGGCCGGACAACCGCAAGGGCGCGCGCAAGATCGGCGACTATCTCGCGAAGCGGCTGAAGGCGGGCGATCAGGTCGGCATCGTCGAGGGCGTGTCGACGACGACCAACGCGCAACAGCGCACGGCCGGCTTCCAGGACGCGATGAAGGCGGGCGGGATGAAGGTCGTGTCGGTGCAGTCGGGCGAATGGGAAATCGACAAGGGCAATGCGGTTGCGTCCGCGATGCTCAACGAATACCCGAACCTGCGCGCGCTGCTGTGCGGCAACGACAACATGGCGATCGGCGCCGTGTCGGCGGTGCGCGCGGCAGGCAAGCAGGGCAAGGTGTTCGTGGTCGGCTACGACAACATCAACGCGATCAAGCCGATGCTGAAGGACGGCCGCGTGCTCGCGACCGCCGACCAGTATGCGGCGAAGCAGGCGGTGTTCGGCATTGATACGGCGCTCAAGGCGATCGCCGAGCATCGCAAGCAGGCCGACTTGTCCGGCGTGGTCGAGACGCCGGTGGATCTCGTGACGAAGTAACGCCGCTGCCGGTCGCGGCCGCCGCCGCCCTCAAGAATGCGGGCCGGCGGCCGTTATCCGGGGTGAGCGCGATCACGGCCACTGCATGCACATGCACTTGTGAGCGTCATACCCGCGCGCCGCGTGCGCGCGGCCGCAACCAGGATCGCGATGGAACCGACCTTCCAACCCCCCCGTTCAGCCGTCCCCGTGCTGTCCGTCTCCGGTGTGGGCAAAACCTACGCCGAACCCGTGCTCGCCGACGTCACGCTGACGCTCGCGTCGGGCGAAGCGCTCGCGCTGACGGGCGAGAACGGCGC
Source organism: Burkholderia sp. WTPI3 (assembly GCF_021483755.1). NCBI lineage: Bacteria > Pseudomonadati > Pseudomonadota > Betaproteobacteria > Burkholderiales > Burkholderiaceae > Burkholderia > Burkholderia sp. WTPI3. The sequence goes on from NZ_JAGIXF010000109.1 coordinate 14,158, forward strand.
CGGCAAGAGCACGCTGTCGAAGATCATCGGCGGCCTCGTCGATCCGACGACCGGCACGATGCAACTCGGCGGCCAGGCCTATGCGCCGGCGAGCCGCACGCAGGCCGAAGCGCTCGGCGTGCGCATGGTGATGCAGGAACTGAACCTGCTGCCGACGCTGACGGTCGCCGAAAACCTGTTCCTGAACCGTCTGCCGCGCCGCTTCGGCATCATCGACCGCGCGCGGCTGCGCGAGGACGCGCGCGCCGCGATGGCGCAGGTCGGCCTCGACGCGGTCGACCCCGATACGCCGGTCGGCGCGCTCGGTATCGGCCATCAGCAGATGGTCGAGATCGCGCGCAACCTGATCGGCGACTGTCGCGTGCTGATCCTCGACGAGCCGACCGCGATGCTGACGGCGCGCGAGGTCGAACTGCTGTTCGAGCAGATCGACCGGCTCAAGGCGCGCGGCGTGGCGATCGTCTACATCTCGCACCGTCTCGAGGAACTCGCGCGCGTGGCCGAGCGCGTTGCGGTGTTGCGCGACGGCCGGCTCGTGCACGTCGGCGACATGGCCGCGACGACGTCCGACGGGCTCGTCACGCTGATGGTCGGGCGCGAGATCGGCGAACGCATCGATCTCGGCGCACGTCATATCGGCGTGCCGCGACTCGTCGTATCGGGCATGACGCGCGGCACGGCCGTGCAGGACGTGTCGCTCGAGGTGCGCACGGGTGAAATCTTCGGGATCTCGGGGCTGATCGGCGCGGGGCGCACCGAATTGCTGCGGTTGATCTACGGCGCGGATACGCCGGACGCCGGGATGATCGCGGTCGGCGATCCGCTGAAGCCCGTGCGCATCGGCTCGCCGGTCGACGCGGTGAAGCACGGCATCGCGCTGATCACCGAGGACCGCAAGGGCGAAGGGTTGCTGCTGTCGCAGTCGGTCACGTCGAACGTGTCGCTGGGGCAGCTCGACCGGCTCGCACGCGGCGGCATCGTCGATACGGCGCGCGAGACGGCGCTCGCCGAGCAGCAGATCGACGCGCTGCGGATCCGCACGCACGGCGCCGCGCAGGCGGTCGGCGAGTTGTCGGGCGGCAACCAGCAGAAAGTCGTGATCGGCCGCTGGCTCGCGCGCGAGATGGGCGTGCTGCTGTTCGACGAACCCACGCGCGGCATCGACGTCGGCGCCAAATTCGAGATCTATGCGCTGATGGGCGCGCTCGCGCGCGAGGGCCGCGCGCTGGTGGTCGTCTCGAGCGACCTGCGCGAGCTGATGTTGATCTGCGACCGGATCGGCGTGATGTCGGCCGGCCGCATGACCGCCGTGTTCGAGCGCGGCAACTGGACCCAGGATGCGCTGCTGGCCGCGGCGTTCGCCGGCTTCGGCCGCGAAGCGCTGCCGGACGGCGCGCGGCAGCCGGATGCGCAGGCAGCATCGCGCGCGGCTTCCGGCACACCGAGCGGCACTTCGACGACAGGACGACAGCCATGACCCAGCCTCCCGTATCCCCGACCGACGCAGGCGCCCCGCAGACCGTGGCGGGGCGTCGTGCCCGCGCGCTGTCCGGCACGCGGCTCGGTTTGTCGAACTATCTCGGGCTCGCCGGCGCGCTCGCCGCGATGATCGTGCTGTTCTCGACGCTGAGCTCGCATTTCCTGACCTACGATACGTTCAGTACGATCGCGAACCAGATTCCCGATCTCGTCGTGATGTCGGTCGGGATGACCTTCGTGCTGATCATCGCGGGGATCGACCTGTCGGTCGGCTCGGTGCTGGCACTGGCCGCGTCGATGGTCAGCGTGGCCGCATTGAAGTGGCAATGGGGGCCGTTGCCGGCGGCGCTGATCGGGATCGCGATCGCGACCGTCACCGGCGCGCTGACGGGCGCGATCACGGTCGGCTGGCGGATTCCGTCGTTCATCGTGTCGCTCGGCGTGCTGGAGGCGGCGCGCGGCGTCGCTTACCAGCTGACGAATTCGCGTACCGCGTACATCGGCGATGCGTTCGATTTCCTGTCGAACCCGATCGCGCTCGGCATCTCGCCGGCGTTCCTGATCGCGGTCGCGGTGACGATCGCGGCACAGTTCGTGCTTGCGCGTACGGTGTTCGGGCGTTATCTGGTCGGGATCGGCACGAACGAGGAAGCGGTAAGACTTGCGGGGGTTAACCCGCGGCCGTATAAAATCGTCGTATTCGCATTGATGGGCGCGCTCGCGGGACTCGCGTCGCTGTTCCAGATTTCGCGGCTCGAGGCCGCCGACCCGAATGCGGGCGTCGGCCTCGAGCTGCAGGTGATCGCGGCCGTCGTGATCGGCGGCACGAGCCTGATGGGCGGGCGCGGCTCGGTGATCAGCACGTTCTTCGGCGTGTTGATCATCTCCGTGCTGGCCGCCGGGCTGGCGCAGATCGGCGCGAACGAGCCGACCAAACGAATCATCACCGGGGCGGTGATCGTGGTGGCGGTCGTGCTCGATACATATCGCAGCCGGCGCACGCGCGCGCGGTAGAACTACACGAAAGGCAGACCAGAGAGAAACGGGAAATGGCGACGATCAAGGATGTGGCGGCCATGGCGGGCGTGTCGTTTACGACCGTCTCGCACGTGGTGAACAATTCGCGGCCGGTGTCCGCGGATGTGCGTGCGAAGGTCGAGGGCGCAATTCGCGAGCTGAACTACGTGCCATCGGCGGTGGCGCGCTCGCTGAAGGCGCGCTCGACGGCGACCATCGGCCTCGTCGTGCCGAACAGCACAAATCCGTATTTTGCGGAGCTTGCGCGCGGCATCGAGGATCAGTGCGCGGCCAACGGCTATTGCGTGTTCTTCTGCAATTCGGACGACGATCCCGTCAAACAGCGCAACTATCTGCGCGTGCTGCAGGAAAAGCGCATCGACGGGCTGATCGTCGCGTCGGCGGGCGAGGACGCGGTGCTGGCACAGACGCTCGCGGACGCGCATGCGCCGCTCGTCGTGGTCGACCGCAACATCGAGGGGCTCGCGGCCGATCTCGTGCAGATCGACCACGAACGCGGCGCCTACCTGGCGACGCGCCACCTGCTCGAACTCGGGCACGCGAAGATCGGCTGCATAACGGGACCGACGGACACGGCCGTCAGCGCGATGCGCGTGCACGGCTTCATCCGCGCGATGGCCGAGCGCGGGATCGACATCGTGCCGGGCGCGATCGCGGAAAGCGATTTCTCGTGCCTCGGCGGCTATCACGCGGCGGCGCGGCTGTTCGAGTCGGTGCATCCGAGCGCGATTTTCGCGGGCAA